>JAIYAI010000129.1 GCA_027489135.1 Acetobacteraceae bacterium | reverse complement strand
TCGCGTCTTCGTCACCCGCGCCGCGCGGATCGAGGTGTTCCAGCCCATCCCGCCGCCGGATGGCCGCAGCCCGGAGGGGCCGCACACCCACCTGCTGCCGGTGTTGCTGCGCCACCGCCGCACCCATGCCGCCACCACCCACCTGCCGGAGGGGCTGGTGCCGCTGCTGGAGGCCTTCCCGCCGCACGCCCAGGCCGACCCCCTCGGCGCGCGCATCCCCTTCGATCCTGCGCGCCACGCCGCCTTCCAGGACCTGCTGGCGCGGTACGGCAGCGCCGCGGCGCTGGCCGAGAAGCGCGCCGTCGCGGCCGCGGTCGCGGCAGGCGAGGACCCCGCCGCCTGGCCCGAGGCGCCGAGCCGCGAAGCCCGTGCCGCCCGACGCGTCGCGCTGCGCCAGCTCGCCCGCACCCAGCCCGGCCTGCCCGCCCTGCCGGCCTGGCGCGCCCGCTGGGACCGCGCCGAGGCCGAGGCGGCGATGGACCTGATCCCGGGCCATGGCTGAGCCTCAGGCCCGGCGCCGCCGCGCCCAGGCGCCGAGCAGAGAAAGCCCCGCCAGCCCGATGAGCGGCAGGAGGATGCCTGGCGAGAGGATCAGCGAGAGGTCCGGCTGTCCGCCGCGGTCGAAGACCGCACCGAGCCCCGCGCCGATGCCCGCGTATACGGCGGAGCCCGGGATGATCCCGATCGCCGTGGCCAGGGCGAAGGACCGCAGCGGCATCCCCGCCAGGGCCGGCGCCAGGTTGGCCAGCCAGAAGGGCACCACCGGCAGCAGGCGCAGCGACAGCAGGTACCAGAAGCCGTCGCGCCGCAGCGCCGCGCTGATCCGCGCCAGCGTCTCGCCACCCCGCTCGGCCAGCGTCCGGCCCAGTGCGTGCCGGGCGCCCAGGAAGAGCAGGCACGCGCCGGCCGTGGCCGCCGGCACGATCAGCGCCGTGCCGAGCCAGGTGCCGAAGAGAAAGCCCCCGGCGAGCGACATCACCGCCCCGCCCGGCAGGGAGAAGGTGACGACGACCACATAGGCCAGCGCATAGGCCAGCGCCGTCGCGACCGGGCGCGCGGCCACCCATCCGGCCAGCATCGCCCGATGCTCCGCGAGGACGTCGAAGCTCAGCACCCGATGCAGGCCGGTGCCATAGGCGAGGCCGAGGCCGCCCAGCAGCAGCGCCAGCGGCCAGAACCGGCGCCAGGGCGCGGGATCGCCCGGCGGCGGTCCGGATGCGGTCTCGGGGGACATACGCTCCTACTACGATGCCGGGCCGGTCGCGGTTACCCCCTTCTGCCGCGCGGCCCGCCGGTTGACGCGCCGCACCCCGTCTCCCTATAGGTGCGCCCCCGCCGGGGTCCGCGCGTCCGGACCGCCGGCACGATCCCATGCCTTGTCGCCACGCCCCGCATCCCGGGCGGGCCCCGTTTCGGAGACTGCCGCCGTGAAGCGCACCTACCAGCCCTCCAAGCTCGTCCGGAAGCGGCGGCACGGCTTCCGGTCCCGCATGGCGACCGTGGGCGGCCGCAACGTCATCAACAGCCGCCGCGCCAAGGGCCGCAAGCGCCTGTCCGCCTGAGCGGACAGCCCGCCCGACCGCGGCGCGCCGAAGCACCGGAACCACGCGGATGCCGGGCCGCCTGCCACGACTGACCCGCCGCGCCGAGTTCCTGCGCGCCGCCGGCAAGGGCCGCAAGGCCGGCCGGCCCGGCGTGCTGCTGCAGGCGCTGCCGGAGACCGGCGTGCCGCTGCGCGTCGGTTTCACCGCGACCAAGCGCCTGGGTGGCGCGGTGGTCCGCAACCGGGCCAAGCGGCGGCTGCGGGAGGCCGTGCGGCTGCTGCTGGCCGAGGCGCCGCCGCCGGGCTGGGATCTGGTCCTCGTGGCACGCGACGCGACGACCACGCGGCCCTTCGGGACGCTGATGGGCGATCTCCGCGGCGCGCTGCGGCAGGCCGGTGTGCCGGTGCCGGAACGCCCCCCGGCATGAACCCCGCCGTCACCCTGCTGCGCGGCGCCGTCACCACCTACCAGTGGACGCTGCGGCCCTTCATCGGCTGCAACTGCCGCTTCCACCCCTCCTGCTCCGATTACGCGAAGGAGGCGCTGGCAACCCATGGCGCGCTGCGTGGCAGCGCGATGGCCGGCGCCCGCATCCTGCGCTGCAACCCCTGGCATCCCGGCGGCTACGACCCCGTCCCGGCCCCCACGGCCGGCCTTGCCGCCACCGAGAGCTGAGCGAACCCGCATGCAGAAGATGGACCAGAAGCGCCTGCTGATGGCGATCGCCATCTCGGTCGGCATCCTGCTGATCTTCGAGCTCTGGAACCGCCCCGCGCGGGAGGCCGAACGCGTGCAGGCGGAGCAGCGCCGCCAGCAGACCACGGCGCAGACCACGCCGACCCCGGCCGCCGGCCCCGTGGCCGCCACCGGCGCGCCGGGCACGGCGTTGACCGAAGCCCCGCCGGCCACGCCCGCCGCCCGCCTGCCCATCGACGGGCCGCGGGTGAAGGGTGCCATCAACCTGCGCGGCGCCCGCATCGACGAGATCGTGCTCAAGGACTACCGGGAGACGGTCAACCCGAACTCGCCGCTTGTCCGTGTGCTGGAACCGCGCGACACGCCCAACCCGTACTGGGCGCAGTGGGGCTGGATCGCCACGGACGGCCGCACCCGGGTGCCCGGCAACGACACGGACTGGCAGGCGGAGGGTGGGCCTCTCGCGCCGGGCAAGCCCGTCACGCTGCGCTGGGACAACGGCCAGGGCCAGGTCTTCGAGATCGCGCTCGCGCTCGACGAGAACTTCATGATCACCGCCGAGCAGCGGGTGCGGAACACCGGCGTGGAGCCCGTGCAGGTGCAGCCCTGGGCGCGCATCCGGCGCGAGTACAAGCCGCATACGGCCGGCTTCACCATCGTGCACGAGGGCTTCACCGGCGTGCTCGACGGGCGGCTGCGCGAGCTGTCCTACGACAGCGCGAAGTCCGACGCCGAGAAGCGCTTCGGCAGCAATGGCGGCATCGCGGCGGAGCAGGAGACCAATGCCGGCTGGCTCGGCATCACCGACACCTACTGGCTGACCGCGCTGGCGGTGGTGGACCCGGCGGTGCGCTACCGCGGCGCCTACCGCTTCGTGCCGGAGAACGGCCAGCCCCGGTTCCAGGCCGACCTGACGCCGGTCTCCGCGACCACCATCGCCCCGGGCGGCACGGCGGCGCTGTCCACCCGGCTCTTCGCCGGCGCCAAGGAGGTGCGGCTTCTCGACCGCTACCAGGACCGCCTCGGCATCCCGGATTTCGACAAGGCGATCGACTTCGGGTGGTTCTACTTCCTGACGCGGCCGTTCTTCTTCGCGCTCGACTATCTGTTCATCGTGTTCGGCAACTTCGGCGTGGCCATCCTGGTCTTCACGCTGTTCCTGAAGATCCTGTTCTTCCCGTTGGCCAACAAGGCCTACAAGTCGATGAACCGGATGAAGATCCTTGGTCCGAAGATGCAGGAGATCAAGGAACGCTACAAGGACGACCCGGCCAAGGCGCAGGCCGAGATGATGGCGCTGTACCGGACGGAGAAGATCAACCCGGCCTCGGGCTGCCTGCCCATCCTGATCCAGATCCCGGTCTTCTTCGCGCTCTACAAGGTGCTGCTGGTCACCATCGAGATGCGGCACGCGCCGTTCTTCGGCTGGATCCGCGACCTCTCGGCGCCGGATCCCACCAACCTGTTCAACCTGTTCGGCCTGCTGCCCTTCGACCCGGCGGTGTGGAGCCCCTATTTCCACATGCCGGCCTGGGCCATCGTGATGGGCATCACGATGTACCTGCAGTTCAAGCTGAACCCGACGCCGCCGGATCCGATCCAGGCCAAGATCTTCGCCTGGATGCCGCTGATCTTCACCTTCATGCTGGCCAGCTTCCCGGCGGGCCTGGTCATCTACTGGACCTGGAACAACCTGCTCTCGATCGCGCAGCAGTGGTCGATCATGCGCATGGATGCCAAGGGCAAGGACGGCGGCGGCGGCACGGCGGCGGCGATACCGCCGCCGGCCAAGGCGAAGAAGGGGTGAATACCACCCCCAGCCTCGGGGCCGGCGGGCTGCTCGAGGCGAAGACCGAGGAGCAGCAGGCCGCCCTGCTCGAGGCCGGGCGCCTGCTCTTCGCCCGGCCCTGCACCTTCTTCTTCGCGGCGCAGAAGATCGACCAGCTTCCCCCCGTCCGCGGGCCGGAGATCGCGGTCTGCGGCCGGTCCAATGTGGGCAAGTCCTCGCTGCTGAACGCGCTGACCGGACAGAAGGCGCTGGCCCGCGTCAGCCAGACGCCGGGCCGCACCCGGCAGCTCAACTTCTTCGACCTGGGGGAGGGGCGGCTGACCCTCGTCGACATGCCGGGCTACGGCTACGCCCAGGCGTCGAAGAGCCTGAAGGCCGACTGGCAGGGGCTGATGTTCGACTTCCTGCGCGGCCGCCCGACGCTCCGCCGCGTGCTGCTGCTGCTCGACGCCCGGATCGAGACGAAGGAGAGCGACCGGGCGGCAATGAAGCTGCTGAACGACGCCGCCGTCGCCTTCCAGATCGTGCTGACCAAGGCCGACGACGCCAAGCCCTTCTGGCTGAGGAAGCGCCTGGAGGAGGCGCAGCAGCTGGCCCGCAAGCATACGGCCGGCCACCCGCTGGTGCTGGTCACCAGCGCCGAGACGGGGCTCGGGATCCCGGAACTGCGGGCGGAACTGGCGGCCCTGGCCGCACCCGACTGACGAAGCCGGCGCCCCTGGGCGAGAGGATCCCGCCGGCCCAGGTTTGCAGCCGTGGCGGAGCCGGGTAAACCGCCGCACGCCATCCCACGGAACGTCCCGATGTCCGACGCCCCCACGCCCGACGCCATGGCCATCATGGCCGGCGCCCTGCCCTTCCTGAAACGCTACGACGACCAGATCGTCGTCGTGAAGTATGGCGGCCACGCCATGGGGCAGGAGGAGACGGCGCTTCGCTTCGGCCGCGACATCGCGCTGCTGGAGCAGGTCGGCGTGAAGCCCGTGGTGGTGCATGGCGGCGGCCCGCAGATCAACGCCATGCTCAAGCGGCTCGACGTGAAGTCCACCTTCGTGCAGGGCCTGCGCGTGACGGACCAGGAGATGCTCGACATCGTCGAGATGGTCCTGGCCGGCCCCGTCAACAAGCAGGTGGCGGAAGCCATCACCCGGGCCGGCGCCATCGCGGTCGGCATCAGCGGCAAGGATGGCGGCCTCGTGCGCGCACGGCGAGTCACCCGCACCGTGCGCAACCCGGAGACACAGAAGGACGAGGTGCTCGACCTCGGCTTCGTCGGTGAGCCAGAGCGGATCGACACCAAGGTGCTGAAGCTGATGATCGGCGCCGACATCGTTCCGGTCGTCGCGCCGGTGGGCGTCGGCATGGACGGCCAGACCTACAACATCAACGCGGACACGGTGGCCGGCGCCATCGCCGGTGCGCTGAACGCCGAGCGCCTGCTGGTGCTGACCGACGTGCGTGGCGTCCTGGACGCCAACGGCACCTTCATCCCCGAGATGACGGTGGCGGAGGTGAAGGCCGGGATCGCCGCGGGCTGGATCTCGGGCGGCATGATTCCGAAGGTCGAGACCTGCATCTATGCCATCGAGAAGGGCGTGAAGGGCGCGGTGATCCTCGACGGGCGCGTCCCCCATGCCGTGCTGCACGAGCTGTTCACCGATGGCGGGGCGGGCACGCTGATCAAGCCGTAGCGCCCGGTCCGGCGGGGCCGGCTTCACGGCCCCCCCCCGATCCGACCGGTGGGCGTCAGCGCGGCGCCGGATCCGGCGCCGCGACGCATCCCGCGGAGTCCTGCAGCATCGCAAGCTGCCAGGTCATCTCGGCCTCGCGCAGCGGCCAGCCGCCATCCGTGCCGGGCTGCAGCGCCAGCGCCGGGGCGATGCCGGCCAGCACGGTCTGCGCCTGCACCGCGCAGCGCGGCGTCAGCCCGGCACGCCAGCAGAGGCTGACCAGCCCCTTCGCGCTCCGCAGCGCCACCGCCTGCT
>JAIYAI010000232.1 GCA_027489135.1 Acetobacteraceae bacterium | reverse complement strand
GGGCAGCTCACGATCAACCCGATCCTGATGCGCGACCTGCCCTACGATCCGGAGAAGGATTTCGCGCCGGTCAGCCTGATCGTCCGCTCCTCCTACGCCGTCGCGGTGAACCCGAAGCAGCCCTTCCAGGACCTGCAGGCGCTGATCGCCCATGCGAAGGCCAATCCGGGCCGGCTCGCCTTCAGCAGTTCCGGCGTCGGCTCCGGCCCGCATCTGGCCGGGGAGCTGTTCCGCCTGCAGGCCGGTATCGACATCACCCATGCGCCCTATCGCGGCAGCGGGCCGGCGCTGCAGGACCTGGTCGCGGGCAATATCCCGATGTCCTTCGACAGCCTCAGCGTGCTCATCCCGCTGATGCGGGAGGGCAAGGCGCGCGGCCTCGGCGTGACCACGCGCACGCGCAACCCGCTGCTGCCGGACGTGCCCGCAATCGCCGAGGTCCTGCCGGGCTACGAGGTGACGGTCTTCAACTTCATCGCCGTCCGCAGCGGCACCCCCGCCACCATCATCGACCGCCTGTCGCGCGAGATCGCGGCGACCATGCAGGACCCCGGCATCAGGCAGCGCAACGACAGTCTGGGTACCGAATCCCTCGGCACCACGCCGGAGGAACTGGCAACGGTGCTGCGCGCGGAATCCATCAAGTGGCGCGCCGTGATCGAGCGCGCCGGCATCCGGCTGGAATAGGAGAGAGAACGATGTCGTCCGATACGGTGACCCTGGAAGTCTCCGACTACGTCGCGGTGGCGACGCTGAACCGCCCGCCGGTCAACGCCGTGAACTGGGAGATGCGCGAGCGGCTGATCGAGATCTTCGACCAGGCGACGGACCGGGAAGATATCCGCGTCGTCGTCCTCGCCGCCCAGGGCAAGGTCTTCTGCGCCGGCGCCGACCTGAAGCAGCGGCCGGATCCGAAGCAGCACGGCCAGTACTGGTGGCACAACCGCCTGACGCGGGAGACGGGGAATTCCATCAAGGAATGCACCAAGCCCGTCATCGCCGCGGTGAACGGCGCGGCGCTCGGCGCCGGCTTCGGCCTGGCCGCCGCCTGCGACATCATGCTCTGCGCCGAGGAAGCGCTGTTCGGCATGCCGGAGATCGATGTCGGCCTCGCAGGGGGTGCCGCCATGCTGCGGGAATTCTTCGGCCGCTCGCGCCAGCGCCGCATGATGTACACGGGCATGAAGCTGACGGGGGCGGAGATGTACCGCCTCGGCATCGTCGAGGCCTGCGTGCCGCGCGAGCAGCTTCTGGACGAGGCGCTGAAGATCGCGCACGAGATCGCCGGCAAGAGCCCACTCGGGATCAAGTACGCCAAGACCTCCTGCAACATGGTGGAGCTCATGCCGCAGAAGGACGCCTACCGCTTCGAGCAGAACTTCACCTACGAGCTGTCGAAGACCGAGGACGCGCTGGAAGCCCGCACCGCGCAACTCGAAAAGCGCAAGCCCGTCTTCAAGGGCCGCTGAGCATGCGCCGGCGCATGCTGCTCGCGGGGCTGGCGCTGCCCGCGCTGGCCCAGGCTCAAGGCTGGCCCACGCGGCCGGTCGAGATCATCGTGCCCTATGCCGCGGGCGGTCCGACCGACCGCTACGCCCGCGCCTTTGCCGGCCCACTCTCCGAACGCTGGGGCCAGAACGTGGTCCCCAGCAACAAGCCCGGCGGCGCCGCGGCGATCGGCGCGGCCGCGGCGGCGAACGCAGCGCCGGACGGGCACACGCTGCTGCTCGCCAGCATGGGCATGGTGACCAACCGGATCCTCTTCAAGAACCTCGCCTACGACCCGGAGGCGCTGGCGCCGCTGTGCCGCGTCGCGCTCGGCGGCGGCATCCTCTTCGTGCATCCCTCGATCCCGGCGACGACGCCGAAGGAATTGCAGGCCTGGGCGAAGGAGCGGCCCGGGGCGCTTCGCTTCGGCTCCTCCGGCATCGGCTCCACGCCGCATCTTTCCGCCGAGCTCTTCGCCTGGCGCGCGGGGATCGAGATCGTGCACATCCCCTATCGCGGCGTCGCGCCGGCAATGACGGACCTGATCGCCGGCCACATCAATGCGATGTTCGACCAGCCCTCCTCCATCCGCCTCGCGCGGGAGGGGAAGGTGCGGGCGCTCGCCGCCTCGGTGCCGACACGCCTACCCATCGCACCGGATGTTCCCACCCTGGAGGAGAGCGGCTTCGACGCCACGGCGCGCACCTTCTACGGCTTCTTCGCCCGCACCGCGGTCGATCCCGCGCTGCGCGCCCGCATCGCATCCGACATCCAGGAGGTTGCGCGAAGCCAGCCGATCCGCACGCTGCTGGCCGAGGATTCGCTGGAGTCCCATGCCGACGGGCCGCAGGAGTTCGCCACCTTCCTGGCGCAGCAATTGGCGCTGTGGACGGAGGTGATCCGCGTGCGGAACATCACCCTGTAGAGCAGATCCCGATCAGGCGGGACCGCCTGATCGGGTGAAGATGCTCGCCCAATCAACCGCTCCAGCCGCTACTCCGGCTGGATGCCGGCGATGCGCATCAGCTCCGCATTGCGCGCCCGGTCGCTGGCGATGCGGGCGCGCATCGCCGCCGCCCCGGTCGCCGCC
>JAIYAI010000423.1 GCA_027489135.1 Acetobacteraceae bacterium | reverse complement strand
AGCAGCAATTCCGTTGCTTCTATCATCGGCTCGGCATGGAACCGGCTGCGCATCAAGCCATTGAGCAGGGTATCGGCGATCGCAACGATCGTCATGCCCTGGTGGTGCGCCATGAAGGCGCGGACCACCACCATTGTCCGGCCATCCGGCACCCGGGCGGGAGTAAAGTCGAGCGCCTCGTAGAAGCCGTAAGCACCACTGGCGCCGATCGCCGCCAGCCGCGCGAAATTTGCCACGGCGGCCTTAGGATCGACCATCGCGGCGAGTGCGGTCGCATAGGGTGCGACGACGGCATCGTCACCCAGGCCGCGCTTGAAGCCAAGGCCGGGGACACCGAAATTCGAGTACTGGTAGGTGTATTCGACATCACAGACATTGTACGCAGATTCCGAGATTCCCCAGGGCATGCCGCGCGTGGCGGCAAATTCAATCTGCCGCCGGACGATCGCCCGGTTGGTCTGTTCCAGCAGGCTCCCGCTCGGCGCACGCATCACCAGCGACGGCATTAGGTATTCGAACATCGACCCCGACCAGGACAGCAGGGCGACGTCGCGGCCGAGCGCTGTCAGCGGTCGGCCGAGCCGGAACCACTCACGCGCCGGAACATCGCCCTTGGCCACCGCGATGAAGGAGGCGAGCCGCGCTTCGGAGGCGAGCAGGTCGTAGCAATTTTCGTCGGGTACGCCCTCCGCGACCAGGAAGCCGATCGACAGCAATTTGCGCTCCTGGTCCATCAGGAAGCCGAATTCCATCGCCATCGCCATGGCGCGCGCGGTGTCCTCCAGCACTGCCAGCCTCGGCACCAGCGCCGCTTGCACCATGGCATCGAGATCGCGCCGCTGGCTCTCGGCGCTGCGCAGGATCGCCGTGGTCCAGAACAGCAGGGGTGCGCTGACGGCGCCGGCGGACGGCTCGGCCAGGCGCTCGGCGAGGGCAGCGAGGACCTGCAATTCGGTGGCGCAGACGTCCAGTAGGCCGGCGCCCGGGTCCGGCATCGCGTCAAGCCGCTGCCCGAGCGCCGCCAACGCAGTCCGCAAGCCATCCGCCAGCGATGCAGGAAGCGGCGCCGACGCCTGCAGCCGCGCAAACTCCGCCATGGCCAGCCGCACACCATCGGCTAGCCCGGCGCGACAACTGGCCGTTCTTGCCGGGCCATCACGCCAGTCCTTGCTGGCCCAGTCCTTGCCGGCATTTGCCAGCGCGATGAGATGGCCTGCCAGGTTGCCGCTATCGACAGTCGAGACGTAGCGCGGCTCGAGCGGCCGCAGATCCGCCGTGTCGTACCAGTTGAGGAAGTGGCCGCGGAACCGCTGCATCCGCGCCAGGGTGGCAAAGGTCGCTTCCAGCCGATCCACGGCCTCGGCAAGGCCGATCCAGCCGAAATCATGTGCGCTCGCGGTTGCCAGCAAGTAGAGGCCAAAGTTGGTCGGCGAGGTGCGACGCGCCAGCACCGGCGCCGGATTCTCCTGGAAATTGTCGGGCGGCAACATGTTGTCGGCCGGCGTGACGAAAGTCTCGAAGTAGCGCCAGGTCTGCCGTGCCGTCAGGCGCAGGCTCGCCGCATCGGCCGACGACATCCGGCTGAGGTCGCTGCTCGGGACGCACTGGCTGGTCCAAAAGGCAATCGCCGGAGAGGCGATCCACAGGATCCCCACGGGACCCGCCACCAGCCAGACCCAGGGCTGCGACCAGGCAGCCAGCAGCAGCGTGATGGCGCCGATCCCCGGGGCCCACCCCATCCGTCGAAAATGGCCGGCAAGGCCAAGATGTGGTCCATCGGCTGCCTGTGCCGCGGTGGTCCATTGCAACAGCCAACGACGCGAGACATAGACCCGGAACAGCGTGCGCAGCGTGGCATCGAGCATCTCCGCCGCCTGGTGGGCAAGAAATGCCACGCTCAGTCCCGTGAGGGATGCGGCCTGGCCCAGCCCATTGCCCAGCCGCATCAGGTAGCCTCGCAGCGTGGTCTGGCGTCGTCGCGGCACGACGTTGGCGAGCACCGGGATGAGCGGCGGCAGCGCAATGGTCGCCAGCACCCAGCCGGTCCATGCGAGGGCCGCGCCGAAGGGCAGCAGCCAGCCGGCCAGCAGCGCGGCGATGGCCGCCGGGGCGGAGAGGGTACGCCGCAGGTTATCGATGATCTTCCAGCGCCCGCTCGCCGGCAGCGCCGAGGCGCGCGGCACCCGGTCGCTACCCGGCAGCAGCCAGGGCAGCAATTGCCAGTCGCCCCGCGCCCAGCGCTTCTGGCGTTGGGCGGCGACCGCATAGCGCGTGGGGAAGTCCTCCACGACTTCGACATCCGAGACGAGGCCGGCCCGCGCGAAGATGCCCTCGAACAGGTCGTGGCTGAGCATGGCGGACTCGGGGACGCGACCGGCCAGGGCGGCCTCGAAGGCATCGACGTCGTAGATGCCCTTGCCGGTGTAGGAGCCCTCGCCGAAGACGTCCTGGTACATGTCGGACATCGCCGCGGCGTAGGGGTCGATCCCGTCCATGCTGGAAAAGACGCGCTGGAACAGCGAGAAGCTGCGGCCCACGGGCAGCGCGGGCGTGACCCGCGGCTGCATCAATCCATAACCCTCGACCACCCGCTGGCATGCGTTGTCGAGCCGCGGCGAATTCAGCGGATGGGCCATCTTGCCGACCAGCCGCCGCACCGCGTCATTCGGCAACCTGGTATCGGAGTCGAGCGTCAGGACATATCGCACATCGCTGGGCAGCGGCGGGTGCGGCAGGAAACTCGTGTCGGCCGCGCCGCGCAGCAGTCGGTTCAACTCATGCAGCTTGCCACGCTTGCGCTCCCAGCCGATCCAGCTGGCCTGGCTGGCGTTCCAGATCCGCCGGCGATGGAGCAGGATAAAGCGGTCGCCGCCGGGTGCCGGGCCGTGGCGCCGGTTCAGCGCGACGACGCCGTCGGTGGCAGCGGCCAGCAACGCCGCATCATCCGCCATCTGCTCGGTCGGGCTGTCGACCCAATCCGACAGCAGCGCGAAATGCAGCGCACCATCCGGGCTTGCGAGGTGATGGATCTCGAGCCGCGCCACCAGCTCGGCAATGGCCGCTGGCGTGGTCAGCAAAGTCGGTATGACCACTAGGGTGCGGTGCGATTCCGGAATCCCGTCGCGGAGTTCCAGCCCTGGAAGCGGGGTTGCGCCGAAACCAGCCATCAGCACCCGGTTCACCACGGCGACCGCGGCATCCGAAGCTGGAATCAGGCCCAGCGCGATCAGCAGCGCGACCCACCCGCCGGCGACCCCGGCCGCCCCGATTATCCATGCCGCCGTGGCGACGAAACCGACCGTCACGGCGAGCACCGCGGCCACATACCCGCCGATGCCCAGTGCCACGAAGCCGCGGCCCATGAGGGTACGCAGCGTCGGTCGGAAGCCGATAGCAGTCTCAAAGTCGCGCCGACCGCCGGCCACCAGATAGTAGCCGGGGTCCGCCAGCCGATCGCCTGCAGGGCTTGGTGCCGAAGGGTTCTGGGCCGCTGCCTGGCGGGCCAGGGCAACAGCCCGCTCTGCCACCGCAATCTCGGTCAGGCCCGCGCCCCGCGCCAGGGCTTCGGTTGCAGTGCGATAGAGGTTGCGCGTGGCAAAATCCATGGCGCGGAAGTCACAGGCGCTGCCGATCACCCGGTCGACCAGGCAGACCCGTTCGAACGCTTCGCTCCAGTCGATCTCGGCGATCAGCCGCAGGCTGGTGATGATGTTCTGGATGGTGGCATGGGCGGCACCCTGCCGCAGCAGTTCGTCATGGACCACCGCATCGAGCGAGCTGCCGCATTCAGCAAGGCATTGCTCGAGCCAGGCCAGGGCCGGATCGTCCTTCGGGTCGAGGCCGCGCAGGCGCTGCGCGACCTGGACCGCGAAGGCCGCAGTCACCGCACGCCGGTCCACCGACCCAAGTACCTCGGTCCAGGGTTCCGGCGCCTGTCCATGCCGGCCCAGCAGGCGATCCGCCATCCGGTCGGCCGCGAAGCGGGACGCGCTGTTCTCGACCGTCAGCCGCGCCATCCGGCGCAGGTTCTCGATCAGCACGATCCGCAGCGTGATCGGCACCGCCCACAGCTCACCGATGGTGAGCGGCTGGGTCTCCTGGTACGCCAGCAGGTAGCGCCACAAGGTCGCGAGCTCGATGCGGCTATCGGTATGGGCCACCAGCGACCAGGTCGCGCCGAATACCCGCGGCAAGCCGGCAAAAGCACCTTCCGCCAGCTTCGGGAGTTGCCGGTAGTAGCCGCGCGGCAGGTCAATGCCGATCTCGCGAATCTGCATCGCGACGAGATGATAGTTGTCGATCAGCCACTGGGCGGCTGGAGTGACGTGGCGATGCGCTTCAGCATCGCGCGCGATCGCGCGATTGGCTTCCAGCAGATATGCCGCGTTGTCCGCCAAGCGACCGGCGAGGGAATGCCCATTGCTGGGCTTCGGTATCACAGGTTGCGCCGCGGCCAGAGCCCGGGCGTGTTCCTCAAGCCGGTCCAGTCCGAAGAGTTCTGCGCGGATCGGCGAAGGATCCTGCCATAGCGGTAGAGTTGGCCGGGTCCCCTGCAGGACGCCGATCAGCATCCGCGGGGCGTCTGACGAGGCAGGATCACGCCGCGATGGAAGAGAGATATCGCGATCCCCAATTCCCTTGTCACGCAATCAGTCGCGGGGACGCCGCTCATCGACGGAACAGGCTTCGGCGATTGTGAGGATCAATCGATCGCGCTCTGGACAGCAGCGAGCCGGATTTCGCGCCCTCCCCTGCGGAGCTGGGATGCTCATCCAAGGTCGCGCCCACCGCAAACTGCTCGCTATCCACCAGATCGCTCTGCGATGCGGTCTCAGTCCGCCTATTGGAAAATTCCGCTACCGCATTGTGTTGCACGTCTGGCATGGGCTTTCTCCATGGTGCCGGCTGGTCGTCCGGATGCATCGGGTGATGGAACCTGAAACGCAGCAGCCGGCGATCGGTTCCCACCGGCATGCTGACCAGCAGGTGGCGCTGCCGGCTGACAAAGGTCGGCGGACCACAAAGCGGTCAAATACTACTGTGAGTTGGAGTGGACCCGTTTCCGTGGACGGTTGCTGCCCCGGCGACCATCGGCACGACCAGCGCGGCGACAACGACCACCCAAGTCAGGACCGCACGCATAGCCGGCTGCCGATCACGCCGGTCGCAAGACGAGGTCGACGTTCAGACTCGTGTCCCGGGCGCTGCGCATCACCGGGCGAAGGAACACGGCTTCGAAGCCGTTGCCGTCGTGGGGCGCGTCATGGGCGAGATGCCCGTGCGCCTGGCCGAAGGCTGGCAGGATTGCCGCATCTCCAGTCCGAGGGCATCGTTCTCGTCCGTCAGGGTAGCGCGGTGGCTGTGCGGTCGCGTTCATGCCCTTCGGTCGTGTGCGCACAGATCTGGAAGCGCACGCGTTGCAGCAGGCCAGCATCGTCGGCTCGACGAACGGCACCGGTCATCCAACAGCCGTCACCACCGATGCGCTGAACCATGGGCGCGCCAGGCCAATGATTGTTGGCACCACCCCACATCGTCGGCGTCGGGGGGAGGCCCTCCGCTCGCGGCGGCGCGACAAGCCCGGTGGCAGCAGTCGCGGCCGCAGCCATGAGGAGAGCGCGACGTGCGCAGCCACGCTGCGTAGATTGCAAGCTCTAAGCTGGTTGGACTGGTCCGTCGGACCTCGGATGTGGGGAGGCAGGCAAGCAGATAAGGCCACTGTCCGACCTTCGGCATGCGCGTCCGCCGGGCATCCGGGGGCAGTGATCGGCAGCCGGCCAAGGGGCCGACGCGGCCGAGGTCGCGATCCGAACATGGCCCGCTACCGCTGCTACTCCACCTGAAGCAGCCCCATCAAACTCGGCAGCGTCAACGGCTGAACCCGTTACCCCCGCGGGGCGGCCGCACACTTCGCAGCCGTCCGTCCCTGAGCGTTCCAGCCAGCGCCGCGCTCCGTCGCTATTGGCTGGCCTTCTGGCTGTCCGCGAGGCCCTTGCCCATCAGCAGACCAAGCTCCCCGGGACGGTCGCGGTACTCCCGCATGGTGCGGTACGGGACAGCGGTGATCTCCGCGATCAAGTTCAGTTTCTCGGCGACGCCGAGCGCGCTGAACTTCTGGCCCCCCGACCGCCGTTCATGAAGAGCGGCAATGGCCTGGACCGTGCGGGTAGGGACGATGCCGAGCACCTTGATGTGCTCCTCGTTGATGTCGGCGGCGACCAGGGTGCGGTTCGGCATCGCGTAAGCTGCCGGCCTCCCGGACGGACCATGGCCCTTCGACCTGGCGTCCGGACCGCGCCCCGCGCCCGCCGGGGCCGCGGCCACTTCACCCACGGGGAAGTCCAGCTCGGCGCCGTTGTCCTGTT
>JAIYAI010000326.1 GCA_027489135.1 Acetobacteraceae bacterium | reverse complement strand
CGGCCCTGGACCACGCGCAGCGGCGGCGGCGCGGGACGACGCAGCAGCGCCTCGGCCGCGGCATTGGCGTGCAGCACCCGCGCCGTGCCGTCGACCAGCCAGACTGCGACGGAGAGCGCATCGAGCGCGGCGGCGAGGCGCTCCACCTCGATCGCGCGCATGCCGAGCAGGTCGGCAAAGCGCATGCTGCGCACGACATGCGGGCTGAGCAGGCGGAAGAGGCGCACCTGCTCCGGCCCGAAATCGCCGTCGCGCTTGCGGCGGAAGGCGCCGAGCCAGATGCCGCGATTCGCGTTCCGCAGCACCAGCATGCCGAGCACGTCGCGGCCGCCGACGGGTCGGATGATGTGGCGGTAGACATCGGACCGGAACCAGCTCTCCCGGTCACCGAGCAGGGTTTCGGCCGTGTCGACGCGCCCCTCCTCGGACTGGGCGGAGGCGCTGATGGCGATCGGGTTGCGGTGCGCGTAGTGCCGCCCGTAGAGCCACATGACCGGCGCCGGGATGCCGGCCGCGTAGGTGCGGATGCCGCGGTTGGCGACGACATCGTGCAGCGCGACGACGCCATAGGGCGCGCCGACGGCCCGGGCCATGCGGCCGACGGTGTCGGACCAGAGGTCCGGGTCGAGCGCGCAGTCATAGATCCGGGCGATGAGGTCGGAGAGGGCTTCGTCCTGCATGACGCGCCCAGGATGCCGCGCCGCGGCGGCGAGGGGCATCCCGAAATCCGGCGATGCCATCGCGTCTGGACCGCACCGCGGCGACGTGGCAGGCACGCGCCGGTCACGCGGCCGCGCGCAGAATGCGGCCCGGATCTCCGGGGAGTGCTTCCTATGTCCGTCACGCGACGATTTGTCCTGCCTGTCCTCGCCCTGCTCGCGGCGATCGGCGCCGGGCCGGCCCGGGCCCAGGGGACCGCACCAGGCGATTTCCCGAACCGGCCCATCACCATGATCGTGGTCTTCGCGCCGGGCGGGGCGACGGACGTGCTGGCGCGCATCGTCGCCGACCACATGGCGCGCACGCTGAACCAGCGCGTGCTGGTGGAGAACCTGTCGGGCGCCGGCGGCACCATCGGCGGCGCGCGCGGGGCGCAGGCGGCCCCCGATGGGTATACGCTGACCGTCGGCAGCCTCGGCAGCCATTCCGCGGCACCCAGCATCTACCGCAACATCGCCTATGACCCGCGGCAACTGGCGCCGGTCGGGCTGATCGCCGGCACGCCGCTCTATTTCGTCGTGCGCAACGCGCTGCCGGTGCGGACGCTGGCGGAGTTCGCGGCGCATGTGCGGGCCAATCCGGGCCGCGTCTCCAACGCCCATGCCGGGGTGGGATCGACCAACCATCTCGCCTGCGCGCTGTTCGGCCATGTCACGAAGCTCGAGATGAACGCCATTCCCTATCGCGGGGAGGGGCCGGCGGTGAACGACATCGTCGCAGGCCAGGTGGACAGCGCCTGCGTGCTCGCCCCGGCCGCCCTGCCGCAGATCCAGGCCGGCACGATGCGCGGGTTGCTGCTGGCCTCCCCCAGCCGCAGCGCCGGCGCGCCGGAGGTGCCGACGAGTGCCGAGGCGGGCGCGCCGGAGTTCCTCTTCCAGGGGTGGAACGCGATCTTCGCGCCGCGCGGCACGCCGGCGCCGGTGGTCGAGAAGCTGGCGGCGGCGCTGGCCGCGGCGCTGGACGACCCCGCGGTGCGGCGGCGGATCGAGGAACTGGGCTCGATCCCGGCGGCCACGAACCAGCGCGGCCCGGCGGCGCTGCAGGCGCTGGTGGAGCGCGAGGTGCCGCGCTGGGCTGAAGTGGTGAAGGCCGCCGGGATCGAGCCGCAGTAGCCGGGCCAATCCGGACCGTGCCAGACTGCCCCCGCGGCCGCCGGGCCGCCAGCGCAGAGCTGGCGGTCCGTCCGCCCGGGGAGAAACGGATCATGACCTACAGCACCATCGGCGTGCGCACCCTGACGCCCGTCTGCGGCGCAGAGATCACCGGCGTCGACCTCTCGCAGGATCTCGGCAACGAGCAGTTCGCGGAGATCCACGACGCGCTGATGCGCCACTGCGTGATCTTCTTCCGCGACCAGCACCTGAGCATCGACCAGCACAAGGATTTCGGCCGGCGCTTCGGCAAGCTGCACATCCATCCGAACGCGAAGCACGGCATCCCGGAGCATCCGGAGATCCTGGTCATCAAGGCGGACGAGCACTCGAAGCGCGTCGCGGGGGAGCGCTGGCATTCCGATGTCTCCTGCGACGCCGAGCCGCCGATGGGTTCGATCCTGTACATCCACCAGCAGCCCGATGGCGGCGACACGATGTTCGCCAACATGTATGCCGCCTGCGAGGCGCTCTCGGCGCCGATGCGGACTATGCTGGAAGGGCTGACCGCGGTGCATGACAGCGCCAAGGCGCATCCCTACCGCATGGGCGCGAAGGACCGCGACGACATGGCCTTCCCCTGCAACGAGCACCCGATCATCCGCACCCACCCCGTGACGCGGAAGAAGGCCCTGTTCGTCAATCGCGGCTTCACCACGCATATCCCGGCGCTGAAGCGGGAGGAGAGCGACGCGCTGCTGGAGATGCTGTTCCGCCACGCGGAAAACCCGCTGTTCCAGTGCCGCTGGCAGTGGTCGGACAACTCCATCGCCTTCTGGGACAACCGCTCCGCCCAGCACATGGCGGTCTGGGACTACTTCCCGCAGAAGCGGTACGGGCACCGGGTGACGGTGTGCGGCGACCGGCCCTTCCTCGACGCCTGAAGGCTAAACCAGGACGAAATCGGTCGTCGCCAGACCGGCGACGCCGGCAAGTGCAGCCAGGGCGACAGCGGTCTTCAGCCCGGTGCCGTCGACATCCCAGGACAGGGTCGCGGTGGTGGTGTCGAAGAGGAACTGGCCTGTCGCCGCAGTGGCGGTGGCGCCCGCCACCACCACCAGATGCGCCGGGGCGAGCGGCAGGCCAGCGACCAGCCCGCCGCCAAAGCCTGCGGCACGGATCTCGAGGAGGTCGGTGCCGGCGAGGAAGTCGCCGATCGTGTCCTTGCCCTCCTTCGCCGAATCGTAGCGGAAGCGGTCGGCCCCGTCGCCGCCGGTCAACCGGTCCCCGCTCGCGCCGCCGACCAGCAGGTCGTTGCCGACCCCGCCGCTCAGCACGTCCGCGCTGCTGCCGCCGCGCAGCGTATCGTTGCCGTCGCCGCCGCCGAGGCGGTCCTTGCCGATACCCCCGTCCACCGAATCCGCGCCGGTGCCGGTGGTGATCGTGTCGTTGCCGTCGCCCGCGACGACGGTCGTGGCGACACTGCCCGTCAGGCGCAGGGAATCCGACCCGGCGGAGAGGCTGAGGTTGAGACTGGCGCCGAACGATGTTGCGGTGCCGAGGGTCGCGGTCACCGCATCGGCCACCGCGAGGAAGCCGATGCTACCCGCCGCGCCGGCGGCCTGGAGGGTGACGACATCCAGGAGGTGCGCCGCCATCACGGTCAGCAGATCGGTCCGGAGCATCAGCGTCTCGACGCCGGAGAGCATCACGGCGGCACCCAGCGTGACCGGGCCGGCCGTCGTGGCCAGGCTGTCCATGCCGCTGCCGCCGAGAACCGTCGTATTGATATCGATGGCGCCATACTGAAGCAGGACCGTATCGTCATCATCGCCGCCATCGACGCTGTCGCCGCCCTCGGCATGGAGAACGTCGCGGCCCGCACCGCCAAGCAGGGTATCGGCGGCATCGTCGCCAGAAAGGCTGCTTATGCCGTTGCCGCGCAGGACGTCGTTGCCATCCCCGCCCTCCAGGCGGTCTGCGCCGAGCCCGCCGATGAGGTCGTCGTCCCGCAGGCCGCCGGACAGGACGTCATTCGCATCGCCACCCCGGATGATGTCGTTCGACGCGCCGCCGGTGCCGAAAATGCGCGTGGTTGCGGTGTTGAAGCGGAGGTTGAGGCCGATGCCGAAATCCTGGGTCGTGATGGTGAGGCTGGCGAGGCCCTCCACCGCGACCTGGGCGCTGAACTGGTCGAGCAGCACGAGGCTCGCATCCGTGATCCCGGCCGCACCCGTGATGGTGTCGAAGTCGCCAAGCGTCCCGGCGAGCATGGTCACCGGATCAGCGCCGAGGGCGAGCCGTTCGATGCCCTGGAAGGTGGTCAGGTAGTGGATCGAGCGCGGCCCCGTCACCTGCAGCGTGTCGATGCCGTTGCCCGCGTTGAAGCTGCTGAGCGCGGTCACGATGTCCTCGACCAGCACCAGCAGGTCGTCGCCGTCGCCGGGATCAAGCTGGTCGCCGTCGCCGAAGCTGATGCTGTCGTTGCCGCTCCCACCCACCAGGCTGTCGGCGCCCGTTCCGCCATCCAGCGCGTCCTCGCCGGCGCCACCGGCCAGCGTATCGTTCTGGCTGCCGCCCGAAAGCGTGTCGTCTCCATCCGCCGTGGTGATGCTGTCGGCGCCGAAGCCGGCCGCGACGTCGATCCCCGTCTTCACGGCGCCGTTGGTGGTGAAGGTCAGCAGGTCCGCGCCGATGCCGCCGTTGACGTCGAGGACCGAGAGCCCCTGGACGTCGGTCGTCGCACTGCCGGAGGCGTTGAGCACGAGACGCCCCATGGTCGCGCCGCCTGCGGCGAGGATGGTGGTGAAGAGCGCGAGCTGCGACGTGTTCAGCGTGAGGGCCGAGCCGTCCAGCAGCAGCCGTTCCACGCTGCTGATCGTGGTACCGACCAGGCTGAGGGCGCCCTGGGCATCGAGGCTGTCGACGCTCGCGCCGCCGTCGATGGTGGTGCCCGCGCCGGCGGAGGCGACGAGGAAGAGATCGCCATCCCCCTCCCCCGCGAAACGGCCGCCGGTGCGGACGGTGATGACGTCACTCCCGGCGCCGCCCCGGACCGTGTCCAGCCCGCCGCCGCCGTCGATCACGTCGGTGCCGCCATTGCCCAGGATCGAATCGGCGCCCGCGGAGGGCAGACTGCCGAGCGGGTTGCCGCCCACGCCGCCCGACACCAGGCCGGGGGTGATGGTGTCCGCGCCGGTCGAGCCGGTGAAGGTGGCCATGCTGTGCGCTCCCCGCGTCATGCCCGACACGGGGAGCAGCCTCCCACTGTCCACTGGCACACAGATGCTGTTGCGGAGGCGGCGGGTCGGCAAGACCGAAATGGGTGAGTCCTGTCACGCGCGAGGGGGGCGGCGCCGGATGCAGGGCGCCACGCGGATGCGGGACCCATCCGGAATGCAACTACAGCGCGCGTTCGATCCTCTCGCAGAGCGCTTCCAGGATCTGGATGCGCGCGGCGGGCTTGTCGTCGGCCGGCACCAGGGTCCAGGGCGCGGCCGCGGTGCTGGTACGGTCGATCATGTCGCAGGCGGCCTGCTGGTAGGCGTCCCACTTGTCGCGGTTGCGCCAGTCCTCCGCGGTGATCTTGAAGGTCTTGAAGGGGGTCTGCTCGCGCTCCCGGAAGCGCCTGAGCTGTTCCTCGGGCGTCACGTTCAGCCAGAACTTGGCGACGATGCCGCCCGCCGACGCCAGTTCGGCCTCGAAGGCGTTGATCTCGTGGTAGGCGCGCATCCAGTCCGCCGGCGCGCAGAACCCCTCCACCCGTTCCACCAGCACGCGCCCGTACCAGGACCGGTCGAAGATCGTCACCCGCCCGCGCCGCGGCAGGTGCCGCCAGAAGCGCCAGAGATAGGGCTGGCCACGTTCCTCCTCGGTCGGCGCGGCGACGGGGATCACCCGATAGCACCTGGCATCCAGCGCCCCGGTGACCCGGCGGATCGCACTGCCCTTGCCGGCGGCATCCATGCCCTCGAACACCGCGATCACCGAATGGGCCCGGAAGCGCTTGTGGCGCGTCAGCATGTTCAGTCGGCCTTGCGCCTCCTCCAGCGCACGCTGGTAGTGCTTCCTGCCCAGGGTCCGGCCGTAATCGAGGCCGCTGAGCACGGTCCGGCCATCGGCAGGCGGCGGCGGCAGGGCAGCGGCGGGGGTGACGGCCGGCCGCTCGCCGCCGAGGCGCCGGCGCAGCGCGGCCAGCAGCGCCTCCCCCACCATCAGGCTGCGGTAGTTGGCGTCCGCTCCCTCCACGACGTGCCAGGGCGCGACGCCGGTGCTCGTGCGTTCCAGCGCCTCGGCCGAGATCCGGCGGAAGCGGTCGTAGAGCTTGAACCGCTCCCAGTCCGTCTCGGCGACGCGCCAGCGGGTGCGCGGGTCCGCCTCCAGCGCCTTCAGCCGGTGGCGCTGCGCCGGCTTCGAGAGGTGGAACCAGAACTTGAGGATCAGCGCGCCCTCGTCGGCCAGCATGCGTTCGAAGGCGACGATGCCGTCCATGGCCGCGCGCAGCGCCGCATCGTCGGCCCCGCCCATGACGCGGTCGAGGATGGGCTGGGTGTGCCAGGCGCCGAAGAGGATGCCGATCCGCCCCTTCGGCGGCAGGGCACGCCAGTAGCGCCACATGCGCGGGCGCTCCCGCTCCTCGTCCGACGCATCGCCGAAGGCATGGGTGTGGATGTGGCGGGGGTCCATCCAGGCGTTGAGCAGGTTCACCGTCTCGCCCTTCCCAGCGCCGTCGACGCCGCCGATGACGATGATGCAGGGGAAGGAGCCGTCTGCGAGCAGATCGTACTGCGCGCGCAGCAAGTCCTCACGCAGCTTCGCTTCTCGCGGCTTGAACACCGCGTCAGGCACCGCGTGGCCGAGTTCCGCCGCTTCGAACATCCCTGCTTCCCCCCGTGCGGCAACACGATGGCGCGGCGGCGCGCGCCACGCGATGCGGCAGATCAACCGGGCGCCGGGTCCTCGGGCGAGGCCTGGGGATGGCCGAGTGTCCCGATTCCGACGTCCTGCGGACTTCGTCCTCGGGTCACCGGCTCAGGCTTTCACTGGTCTGCTGATCCGCTCCGTTCGCGGGCAGGAACCAGGGGTTGAAAGGCGCGGATCAGGGCCGTGGCGCTCGATGCCTGGTCCGCATGGGATGCCAGGTGCCAGAGCCGCTCCCACCCCACGCCGAAGCCGGGTTCGACGCAGCGGCGGAACTTCTCGCGCAGGGACCCGTCCGGCAGCGGCCTGTCGGGGTCGCCGGGGGTGCCGGTGACCTCGGCGATGCGGGTGGTACCGTCGGTCAGGCGCAGGGTCAGGCGGCAGACGCGGCGGGCGGGCAGCAGGGCGGTGAGCGCCGGGTCCTCCGCCACGGTGACGCGGGCCGAGAGGGCGCGGATGCGCGGGTCGGCGATGGCCTCGGGTGCGAAGGCCTCGATCCAGGCATGGCCGGTGACGATGCGCGTCGCCACCGTGAAGGGGATGGAGAAGCGTCCGGCGATGGGCGCGACCGGCGCGCGTTCGTTCAAGAGGGCGGCAGAGGCGAAGGTGGCGACCTCGATCGCCGCGATCGCGTCGGGATCCAGCGGCAGGAGCGCCTCGATCGCCTCCAGCGCGCCCTGCGTCTCGCGGCAGCAGGAGGCCGCGGCCTTGAGGAAGGGCTGGTCGATCAGCCGGCCCGGGGGGATGCGGGCCTCGTCGTAGCTGCTGCCGATGACCTGGCCGAAGACCACCGCGATGCCGCCCGGTTCGCCGGTGACGCCGGCCTGCATCAGGTCGACTGCCAGCATGCCGTTCTGGGCGGCGGCGCCGGCATAGGCGTTGCGCACGGAGCCGCCGCGGAGCGAAGCGGTGCCGGAGGTGGCGAGGCCCATCGAGGCGGCGATGTCGAGCGCGGCCTGGGTGGCGGAGGCGTCGAGGCGGCGGAGATGCGCGACGGCGGCGGCGGCGCCGATGGTGCCCCAGGTGCCGTGCGGATGGGCGGCGGGGCGGAGGGCGGTGGCGGCACCGACTCGGGCGCCGGCTTCGTAGCCGGCCTCGAAGGCGGCGTTCAGGTCGGCGCCGGTGGCGTGGGGGTGCAGCGGCGCCTCGGCGAGGGCGGCGGCAAGGCTGTGGATCGCGGGGTGGCCGCCGGCGGGGTAGTTGCCCTCGTCGAGTTCGACCGCCGTGCCGGCGAGGCCGGTGAGGAAGGCGGCCATCGGCGGCGGCGCGGCATGCGGGGTGCCGAGAAGGGGGACGAAGGACGGGGGCGCCACGCCGATGGGGACGGCGTGGCGCGCGACGAGGGCCTGGACCTCGGGCTGGCGGTGGCCGGCGAGGATGGCGGCGAGTGTGTCGGGGAGGAGCATGGCGGTGAACCCTGGTCCACGCGCGAACCGCCGTCCAGGGGCGAGTGAGCGCCGATCGGTTCAGCAGGCGCCGTTGCCTCGCGGCCCGCGTCCCCGCTTCCGTGGGTCGGTCGCGTCGTGTCGCTGCCGCGCCGGCGTCTCGGCGTGACGCGCGATCGGCCCGACCCGGCAGGAGACGTCCACGCGGCGGTCCGGAACCACGCGCGCCGCGGCATCGGCCCCCGCCGGGCTGCACGCGCGCCGTGCTTCACCCCCGCGGCAAGCTCAGCGGCCCCACCGCCGCCTCCGCCGGCAGCACGGTCTCCAGCACCCCGCCGCGCCATTGCAGCAGCACGGTCCTGGCCCGGCCATTCTGCCCCCGCTCGTCGAAGCGGGCGCCCCACCCATTGGGCAGGCTGCCGAGCGGCTGGTCTGTCGCCAGCAATGCGGCGCGGATGCGCGCAGCCTCCGTCGCGCCGCCGCGCTGGATCGCCTCGAAGACCGTCTGCGCCCCGGCATAGCAGGCCAGCGAATGGCCCGATCGCGGCTCTGCCCCGTAGCGCCGGCGATAGGCCTCGCCGAAGGCACCGACGCCGGGGGCGAAGCGGTCGTCGATGCGCGGCTGCGGCAGGTCACCCAGCAGGGTGAAGTCCAACTCCGGCCCCAGCGCCTGGGCCGTATCCGCCAGCGCGTAGCCGCCGCCGAGCCCGAGATGCGCACGCGGCTTCCAGCCCTCCTCGCGCAGCGCGCGGAAGACGGGCAGCGGGTTGGCGCCGCGGCTGCAGTGGATGAGCAGGTCGGTCTGCGCCGCGTGCAGGCGGCGCAACGCGGCGGCGACCTCGCCGGCGGGCTGGGCGCGGTAGCCGGCGCGGGCCGCGAGGGTGTAGCCGAGTTCGCGCACGCGGCCTTCCAGCGCATCGGCCAGCGCCTGCGGGCTCATCGCGTCGTCGTGCAACAGCCCGATGCGCAGCGTCGCGGGCGTCGCGCCGAGCAACGCGGCGATGGGCGGCACGGCTTCCAGCGCGGTGCTCGACAGTTCGGTGGCCCGAGGGCAGGTGCGGAAGAGCAGGCGGAAGCCGCGCTCGGTCAGCGCGTCGGCGGCGGCGACGAGTTCCACATAGGGGATGCCCGTCAGCTCGGCCGCCTGGCTCGCCGCCAGCGCCAACTGCCCGTCGAGCGTGCCGAGGATCGCCACCGGCCGCTCCGCCCCCTGCAGGCCGGCGAGGCGTCGCGCTTCAGCCTGTGCCTGGGCGGGCTCGGTGACGTCGACGCGCTGGATCCGAATCGCGCGGCCGAGCAGCCCCCCGGCGCCGCTGCGTTCCTCGGCCGCCATCTCGATCCCGCGCACGCATTCGTCGCCGGCGAGGGCGAGCGGACCGGAGAGGGGGAAGAGCGCGGCGAGGCGGGTCTCGGCCGCCGGTGCGGCGGCGGGCGGGGTCTGCGCATGTGCCTCGCCGGAGGCCAGCATGGGCAGGGCCGCGGCGAGGAGGGTACGGCGAAGGGCGCGGGGCATGGCGCGCGTCCTCCTCTCTCCCGATGCGGCACGGCGACGGGTCTGAATGAAGGGGCGAAGCGGGCGCCTTGTCCATCCATGATCGCACCACGCATCGAGCCGGCGTCCACGCCCTGCTTGACGCACTGCTTGACGCCCGGCACGGCAGGCCGGATGCCCCGCGCAGACAGGGAGTGATCGCCATGGCCGCCACGCTGCCCGCCAGCATGACCTATATCGCGCACGGCACGGGCGGCGGGCCGGAGGTGCTGGTCCCGGCGACCGGCCCCCTGCCCCAGCCGAAGCCGGACGAGGTGCTGATCCGCGTCCAGGCCGCGGGCGTGAACCGCCCCGACGTGCAGCAGCGCAGCGGCAGCTATCCGCCGCCGCCCGGCGCGAGCCCGATCATCGGCCTGGAAGTGGCCGGCGAGGTCGTGGCCGCAGGGCTCGAGGCCGGGCCGTGGAAGGTCGGCGACCGGGTCTGCGCGCTCACCAATGGCGGCGGCTATGCCGAGTACTGCACCGCCCCCGCGCCGCAATGCCTGCCCTGGCCCAGGGGCATGGACGCCATCGCGGCCGGATCGCTGCCGGAGGTCTTCTTCACCGTCTGGGCCAACCTCTTCGGCCATGGCCGGCTGGCTGCCGGAGAGACGATGCTGGTCCATGGCGGCACCAGCGGCATCGGCGTCACCGCGATCCAGTTGGGCAAGGCCTTCGGCGCGACGGTGCTGGCGACCGCGGGCTCGCCCGAGAAGGTCAAGGCCTGCCTCGACCTCGGGGCGGATGCGGCGATCGACTACAAGACCCAGGATTTCGCGGAGGAGGTCAAGCGGATCACGGACGGCAAGCTCTGCGACGTGATCCTGGACATGGTCGGCGGCGCCTATTTCCAGCGGAACCTGCGGTCCCTGCGGATGGACGGGCGGCTCGTGCTGATCGCCATGCTGGGCGGCAACACGGTCGAGAAGGCGGACCTGCTGCCGATCATGCTGCGCCGGATCACGGTGACGGGCAGCACGATGCGGCCGCGCACCACGGCGCAGAAGGGCGCGCTGGCGGCCGAACTGCGCGCCAAGGCCTGGCCGTTGCTGGACCAGGGCAAGTGCGTGCCGCCACTGTTCAAGGTGTTCCCGCTGGCCCAGGCGGCGGACGCGCACCGGCTGATGGAAAGCAGCCAGCACATCGGCAAGATCATGCTGAAGGTGGCGGATTAGCACCTCCCCGACCGCGCCGCTGCCCTCGCCCCCCAGGGCGAATCTCGCCGAGGGGCTGCGCTACCTCTCCGTCTCGGTGCTGCTGTTCGGCGGGATCTGGCCAATCAGCCGCCACGCGCTGGAGGCCGGGGCATCGCCGCTCTGGTTCGCGCTGAACCGGGCGGGCCTCGCCGTCGTCACCAGTGCGCTGCTGCTGCTGGCGCTGCGGCGCCTCAGGCTGCCGACGCGGCGCGACCTGCCGGCGGTGGTCGCGGTGGGGTTGCTGCAGCTCGGGGGCTTCTTCGCGCTGACGCATATCGCGCTCGACATCATCCCGGCGGGCCGCACCGCGATCCTCTGCAACGTCACCGTGTTCTGGCTGATCCCCCTATCGGTCTGGCTGCTGGGGGAGCGGGTGTCGGGGCGGCAATGGCTGGCCGCGGCGGTCGGGTTGGCCGGGGTGACGGCGCTGATGGCGCCCTGGTCGCTGATCGGGGCGGAGACCGGGGCGGCACACCTCGGCGGCTACGGCCTCCTGCTGCTGTCGAGCCTCGCCTGGACCTGCTCGATCCTGGTGACCCGGCGCATCCCCCCTGCCCGGCCCGTGCTCGAATTGCTGCCCTGGTGCTTCGCCGTCGGCGCGCTGCTGCTGCTGCCGGTGGCGCTTGTGATGGACCCCGGCGGCGGGATTCCCCGCGCGGCGCTGTGGGAGGCGCTCTTCGTCGGTGGCATCGCCGCGCCCATCGGCACCTGGGGCACGATCGAGGCGGGGCGTCGCCTCTCCGGCGTGGTCGCTTCCGTCGGATTCCTGCTGGTGCCGGCGCTCGGCGTGGTGCTGTCCCATGTCTGGCTGGGCGAGGCGCTGGGCTGGGACATCGCCATCGGCGGGGCCCTGATCGGGCTCAGCGTCTGGCTGGCGGCACGGGGGTGACCCGGTGCGGCCATCTCACGGCACGGGGGTGACCCGGTGCGGCCATCTCACGGCACGGGGGTAGCAGGCATGATCCTCAACGCGGTCGATCTCGGCGCCGGCCCGCCCGTGGTGCTGCTGCACGGCCTCTTCGGCGCGGCGCAGAACTGGGGGACGATCCAGAAGCGCCTGGCGGGGACGGGTCGGCGGGTGATCGCCCTCGATCTCCGCA
The DNA here is from genome assembly GCA_027489135.1 of Acetobacteraceae bacterium. Classification (GTDB taxonomy): domain Bacteria; phylum Pseudomonadota; class Alphaproteobacteria; order Acetobacterales; family Acetobacteraceae; genus JAIEOP01. Next base: position 1,537 of record JAIYAI010000326.1, on the reverse strand, counting down.
ACCACGGCGCCTCCCCCTGGGACAGCGCCATGGACTACCCCGCCATGGCGGCCGACGTGGCGGAGACCTTGGCCGCCCTCGGCGCGCCGCGCGCCGCGGTGATCGGCCATTCCATGGGCGGCAAGGTCGCGATGGTGCTGGCCATCACCCGGCCCGACGCGGTGGAGCGCCTGGTCGTTGCGGACATCGCCCCCGTCGCGCATCCGCCGGCGCTGCGCCCCTATGTCGCGGCCATGCAGGCGATTCCCCTCCATCCCGGCCTCACCCGGAAGGAGGCCGATGCGGCGCTCGGCCCCACCATCCCGCAGCCCGGCATCCGCGCCTTCCTGCTGCAGAACCTCCGCCTCGGCGCCGGGGAGGCGCCGTCCTGGCGGCTCAACCTGGCCGCGATCGCCGCCGGGATGCCGGCGATCGAGGGCTTTCCGGCCGACCCCGGCGCCTATCCCGGACCGACCCTGGTCCTGGCCGGGGAACGCTCCGACTATATCCGCCCCGAACACCACGCCGTGTTCCGCGCCCGCTTCCCGGCCGTGCACTTCGCCACCATCCCCCGCGCGGGGCACTGGGTGCATGCCGAGAATCCGGAGGACTTCCTGGCAGCGGTGCAGGACTTCCTGGCCGCCGCGCCGTAGCGCCGGCGCACCTCTGGCACGATTCTTGATGGTGCAGCCGTCTCAATCGTTGACCCCCGGCGGCCCGGATACCATACAGGCCGGGTGGACCTGCCCCCGACCGACCTTGCAGCCCGTCCCGGCTCCGTTGCCGTGACCGGACCGGACAGCGCCGCGGCGGCCGCGGATCTCGAGGCCGGGCGCCGCGTGCTGCGGCTGGAGGCAACCGCCCTCGGCCTGCTCGCCGATAGCCTGGATGCCGGGGGCTTCGCGCGGGCCGTTGCCCTGCTCGGCGGTGCCACCGGTCGCGTCGCTGTCAGCGGCATGGGCAAGTCCGGCCACGTCGCGCGCAAGATCGCGGCGACCCTCGCCTCCACCGGCACGCCGTCGCTCTTCGTGCACCCCGCCGAGGCCTCGCATGGCGACCTCGGCATGATCGTCGCCGGCGACGCGGTGCTGGCCCTCTCGAACTCCGGGGAAACGCCGGAACTGGCCGACCTCGTCGGCCACGCCCGGCGCTTTCGCCTGCCGCTGGTCGCCATCACCGGCCGGGCGGAGAGCACCCTCGCCCGCGCCGCCGACGTCGCCCTCGTGCTGCCCCCGGCGCCGGAGGCCTGCCCGATGGGCCTGGCGCCGACGACCAGCACCACCATGCAACTCGCCCTTGGCGACGCGCTGGCCGTGGCGCTGCTCACCCGCCGCGGGTTCACGGCCGCGGATTTCCGCACCTTCCACCCGGGCGGCAAGCTTGGCGCCAAGCTGTCCCGCGTGCGAGACCTGATGCATGGGGCCGGCGAGATGCCCCTCGCGCCGTCGGCGATGCGCATGGACGCGGCGCTGGTGGCGATGTCCGAAAAGCGCTTCGGCTGCCTCGGCATCGTCGAGAACGGGTGCCTCGTCGGCGTGATCACCGATGGCGACCTGCG
>JAIYAI010000090.1 GCA_027489135.1 Acetobacteraceae bacterium | reverse complement strand
GCTGATCTTGAGCGCTTTGAGGCGGAGAACGACGGAAATAAGAGCTGAACCTGCCGGTTCAAAGCAACGAATGTATCGTAAAGGATTTTCCTCTTGACCTATACGATCGAGGGCCGCACCGGCTCCTGGGAACTCGTCATCGGGCTGGAGGTCCATGCCCAGGTGATCAGCCAGTCCAAGCTGTTCAGCGGTGCCGCCACCACCTTCGGCGCGGAGCCGAACAGCCAGGTCAGCTTCATCGATGCGGGCTTCCCCGGCATGCTGCCCGTGATCAACCACGCATGCGTTGCCCAGGCGGTGCGCACGGGCCTCGGCCTCAATGCGCAGGTGAACCTCTGGTCGCGCTTCGACCGCAAGAACTACTTCTACGCGGACCTGCCGCAGGGCTACCAGATCAGCCAGTTCGCCCACCCGATCATCGGCACCGGCGAGATCGAGATCGAGCTGTCGGACGGCACCACCAAGACCATCGGCATCACCCGCCTGCACCTGGAGCAGGACGCCGGCAAGTCGCTGCACGACCAGCACCCGGCGAAGTCCTTCATCGACCTGAACCGGTCGGGCGTGGCGCTGATGGAGATCGTCTCCGAGCCCGACATGCGCTCGCCCGAGGAAGCCGGCGCGTATCTCACCAAGCTGCGGCAGATCCTGCGCTACCTCGGCACCTGCGACGGCAACATGGACGAGGGCTCGATGCGGGCCGACGTCTACGTCTCCGTCCGCAAGGCCGGCGAGGGCTACCGCACGCGCTGCGAGGTGAAGAACGTCAACTCCATCCGCTTCGTCATGCAGGCGGTGGAGGCCGAGGCGCGCCGCCAGATCGAGGTCTGGGAAGAGGGCGGCACGGTCGAGCAGGAGACGCGCCTCTTCGACACCAGCCGCGGCATCACCCGGTCCATGCGCAGCAAGGAAGACGCGCATGACTACCGCTACTTCCCCGACCCCGACCTGCCGCCGCTGGTGATCGAACAGTCCTGGGTGGACCAGCTGAAGGCGTCGCTGCCGGAACTGCCGGACGCCCGGCGCGCGCGCTACGTGGCGATGGGGCTCTCGCCCTATGACGCCCATGTCCTGACGCTGGAGAAGGAGACGGCGGCCTATTTCGAGACGGTGGCCAAGGGCCGCGACGCCAAGATCGCGTCCAACTGGGTCACCGGCGACCTCTTCGCCGCGATCAACCGGACGAAGCGGTCCATCCAGGACCCGCCCGTGCCGGCCGAGCATCTCGGCGCGCTGCTCGACCTGATGGCCGACAAGACGCTGTCCGGGAAGCTGGCGAAGGAGGTCTTCGAGGCGATGGTGGAGGAGGGCAAGTCCCCCGGTGCCATCGTGGAGGAGCGGGGCCTCCGCCAGGTCACCGACACCGGCGCGATCGAGCGGGTGGTCGAGGCCGTGCTGGCCGCCAATGCCGACAAGGTCGCCGAGTACAAGTCCGGCAAGGACAAGCTCTTCGGCTTCTTCGTGGGCCAGGTGATGAAGGCCATGCAGGGCAAGGGGAACCCGGCCCTGGTGAACGAGGCGGTCAAGGCGAAGCTTGGGTAGCGCTCGATCCGCCCCAGCGGACTCCGCGACGCGGCACCCGACCGGTTCGGTGGGGGGGAGCGTGATCCACCAGGGTCGTTCACGCTCCGGCGCCGGCCCGGAGACCGCACCGTCTCGCCGGCGGCGCGGAAGCCCCCGATCGATGCCGTCCGGCGCCCCGCGGGTCATGCAGGCCCTTCATCTGCATCCTGACAGCACGATCGGCCGGCGCCCGTCATGCTGCTCGGACGGGCATGTGCGGAAAGCTCGACATCGGTGCAATTATGTTCGTTAATTCTAATGCTTGATAATTAACGCTCGCTGATACGATTTGATTATCAATCAATACGCAACCGGAGAGAGTGTGGCGTGGTCGGCGGTCACACTTTTGCGGAGAAGCACATGCTGTCCCTGGCCTCACGGGATGATTTCGATGGATCCAGTGCCACCGACGATCTGCCGACCGATAATGGTGGCCTGGCGGCGCTGCGCCAGGCGCTGGTCGGCGCCTTTGCGCGCCCCGGCGGCAGCATCGACCTGTCCCTCAGGGACCTCTCCGTGCTGCTCGTCACGGTGCAGCGGCCAGGCCAGGACCTGGGTGGGCTGGCCGGGCAGACCGGGCTGCCGCTGGACGGCGTCCGCCGCGCGGTGGACTGCCTGCGCCGCGCAGGCCTGCTGACCAGCCAGACGGCGAGCCTGGGCACCGCCCCGGCGCTCGTGCCGACGCCGGCGGGCGAGACCGTGGTCCGGGACATGGTGCGCGGCATGCTGGACGGGGCGCGGAAGGACCGGCCCGTGCCGCCGCGGTCATCCGCTGGACGGGACCTCCGCCCGACGCCCCGGTAGCAGCCCCGCCGCGTCCCGTCGTTGACCGCCCTCCCCCGGCGGGAGGCGCCCGATCGGAGAGGGAGACGCAGGCACGGCGCCCCCGGATCGGAGGCGCAGGCGCCGGGTAATGCCCCCGGATCGGAGGCGCAGGCGCCGTGTGGCGCCCCCGGAGCGTGGCGGGCGGATCCGGCGCGGATGCCCGTCGGGACGCGGCATTCCCGTCTCGGCACGCTCCCTCCGATGGCCGGGCACCGGGGCCGTACGGCGCGCTCCGACCTCGTCGGTGCCACATCGATGGTCGCTACCGTCAAGGTTTTGTGCGACATCAAGGGGACTTCCCCGCACCCCGCGTAGCCTCGCTTTCCAACCCGGCCCTGGCTGCCATGCAGCTGCAGGGGCCGTTTGGGAAAGGAAGCGTCATGCGGCAAACAAAGCCCGCCCGGCTGCCGGGCAACCCGAAGCTTCCGGTCGCGCTGCTGGCGGCCGGCGTCCTGGCCACAACCGGGCCCGCCGCGACGGCGCAGCCGACGACCGGGCTCTACATCGCGGCCGGCGCCGGGGCGAACTGGGCCCTGGAGACCAACAACGCCGAGGCCAGGCTGAGCCCGCAGGTCGGCGTGGTGGCGCTCGGCTCGGTCGGCTGGGGCTTCGGCAACGGGCTGCGCGTCGAGCTTGAGGGCAACTACCGCAACAACCACAATCGCGGGACGGTGCTCACCGCGGGCAACAGCGTCACCGGTGGAAGCGGGGCGAACGCGTTCAGCGTGAGCAACGCGGCCTTCGGGCAGAATGGCCGCCTGCAGACCTACGGCGCCATGGCGAACCTGCTCTACGACATCCCCATCCCGGCGCTGCCGCTGCTGCAGCCCTATGTCGGCGCCGGCATCGGCATCGCCTGGGCCGAACTCAGCGGGCTGCGCCAGGTCTATGCCACCAGCGTCAGCGTCGGTGCGCGCCCGCTTGGCACCAGCAGCCTCACGCTGAACACCGACGATACGGTGACCCGCTTCGCCTACCAGGCGATTCTCGGCGTCGGGTACAGCCTGGCGCAGTGGGTGCCCGGCCTGACCCTCACCGCCGAGTACCGCTTCTACGGCACGCTGAGCCCGGAGTGGAGCATTCGCGCCGCGGCGTCCGGACCGGCCGGGACACAGGTCAGCACGGGCCGGTTCTCGGCGAACAACCTGAACAACTCGGTGCTGGTCGGCCTGCGCTACGCCTTCGGCGCCACGCCGCCGCCCCCGCTGCCCGAGCCGGTCGCGGAGGCGCCGGTGCCCGCGCGCACCTTCCTCGTCTTCTTCGACTGGGACCGCGCCGAGCTGAGCGAGCGGGCGCGGCAAATCATCGGCGAGGCGGCGGAGAACAGCCGCCGCGTGCCGGTGACCCGAATCGAGGTGGCTGGCCATGCCGACCGCTCCGGCGCGCCGGCCTACAACATGCGCCTCAGCCGTCGCCGGGCCGATGCGGTTTCCGCCGAACTGGTGCGACGCGGGGTGGCGCGATCGCTCATCGGCATCGAGGCCTTCGGCGAGAGCCGGCCGCTCGTGCCGACCGCCGATGGCGTCCGCGAGCCGCAGAATCGCCGCGTCGAGATCGTCCTGCGCTGAGGCCGCCGTCCCGGGCGCGGCTTGCCCACCTGCAACCGGTGCCGGGCCATCCTCCTGGCCGGCAGGGGGCTCCCGTGACCGCCTCTTGCCCGGGTAGGCGCGTCGTGCAGAACTGGCCGGGACAATGCGAGGCACCATGGCTCCCACCGACCCGGATGCAGCAGGTTGGGACGACGTGATCGTGGGCGCAGGCTCCGCCGGCTGCGTCGCCGCGGCGCGCCTCGCCGCGGCGGGGCGCCGTGTCCTGCTGCTCGAAGCCGGCGGCAGCGACGATCGCACCTGGGTGCGCATGCCGCTCGGCGCCGGCAAGCTGCTGAGCGACCCGAGCGCGGTCTGGAGCTTCGAGACCGAGGCCGATCCCGGCGCCGCGGGGCGGCGGATGATCTGGCCGCGCGGCCGCATGCTCGGGGGATCGAGTTCGGTGAACGGCATGCTCTGGGTGCGCGGTGACCCGGAGCGTTGGAACGCCTGGGGCGAGGCCTGCCCGGGCTGGGGCTGGCGGGACATCGGCCCGGTGATGCGGGCGATGGAGGATGCCGATTTCGCCAACGATCCGGCGCGTGGTCGCGGCGGGCCGGTGACGATCCAGCGCATAGCCGTCGGCGACCCCCTCTCGGCCGCCTTCATCGAGGCCTGCAACGCCGTCGGGATCCCGGCGACCGCCGACTACAACGGGGCGCAGCACGAGGGCGTCGGCCATCTGCAGATGTGCACGCGCCGCGGCCGGCGCTGGAGCGCCGCGGATGCGTATCTGAAGCCGGCGATGCAGCGCTTCCCGACACTCGCCGTCGAGACAGGCGCCCTGGCGCGGCGCGTGGTGTTCGAGGGGAAGCGGGCGAGCGGCGTGGAATACCTGGCCAGGGATGGCAGCCTGCATGTCGCGCGGGCGCGGCGTCAGGTCATCCTCGCCGCCGGCGCGATCCAGTCGCCCCATCTCCTGGAACTCTCCGGCGTCGGCGACGCCGCGCGGCTGCAGGCCCTCGGCATTCCGGTCATCGCGGACCGGCGTGAGGTGGGGGAGAACCTTTCGGACCACTACCACATCCGCGTCACCTGGCGCAGCCGCGGCGTGCTGACGGTGAACCAGCTCATGGCGCGGCCCTGGCTGCACGGGCCGCTGGCCATGCTGGAATGGCAGCTGCGCGGGACGGGGATGCTGGCCCAGATCGCGGCGACCGCGCATGCGCTGGCCCGCACCGCGCCGGATGCGATGCGCCCGGACATGAAGCTGCAGATCCACAAGATCAGCGCCGCCGATCGCACCGGCTATACCAAGGGCACCGGGCTCGACGACCATCCCGGCGTGTCGATCGGCTATTTCCAGCTCTATCCGGAAAGCCGCGGCTCGGTGCATCTCGCGGCCGCCGATCCCGCGGCGGCGCCCAGCATCCGGCCCAACTACCTGTCGACGCCGGGCGATCGCGCGGCCGCCCTCCGGGGGCTGCACCTGTCGCGCGCGATCGGCGCGGCGCCGCCCCTGCAACGCTTCCTCGTGGAGGAGACCAGGCCGGGCCCGGCAACGCGGGAGGAGGATGCGCTGCTGGACTACATCCGCCGCCACGGCGCCACCTCCTACCACCCGGTCGGCACCTGCCGCATGGGGGTGGATGCCGACAGCGTGGTCGATCCCGCCTGCCGGGTGCGCGGTGTGGACGGGCTGCGCGTGGTCGATGCCTCGGTCATGCCCTTCCTGGTGTCGTCGAACACCAACGCCCCGGCCATCGCCATCGGGGAACGCGCGTCGCAGCTGATCCTGGCCGAGGAGAACGCGGCCCGGGCCGCCTGATCCGGGATGCCGGGTCGATCGGATTCACGCCGCCGGGCGATGCCGCCCTCTGGCGATCCGATCTATTCCTTCGTCCCCCCCGCCGTCAGCCCGCGCACCAGGTAGTTCCGCACGAGCAGGGAGAAGACGACGACCGGCAGCATGACGAGCGTCGCCGCGGCGGCGATGCGGCCCCATTCCCAGCCGGTGTACTGGATGAAGTTCACGATCGCGACCGGCGCGGTGGAGGCATTGGTCCGCGTCAGGATCAGCGCATAGAAGAAGTCGTTCCAGGACAGGATGAAGCAGAGCACCGCCGTCGCGGCGAGGCCCGGCGCTGAAAGCGGCAGGGAGACCCGCAGGAAGGCCTCCCACACGCCGCAGCCGTCGATCCAGGCGGCTTCCTCCAGCGCCGTCGGCACGCCTTCGAAGAAGCCCTGCATCATCCAGATCACCAGCGCCAGGTTGAAGGTGAGATAGACGATGATCAGCCCGATCTGCGTATCGAGCAGGCCGACGTAGCGGTAGGCGAGGAAGAAGGGGATGGTGAAGGCGATCGGCGGTGCCATGCGCGTCGCCAGGATCCAGAGCGCGATCTGCCGCCCGCGCCGGAAGCGCGCCCGCGCCAGCGCATAGGCCGCCGGCACGCCGAGCAGCAGCGCAAGCCCGGTGGAGGCCAGGCTGACGACGATGCTGTTGACGAAGGAGCCCGGGAAATTCCCGGTCCAGAGCGCCTGGTAGTGTTCGGTCGTGGGGCGGAACAGCAGCGTGTAGCCGAAGATGTCCTCGTTCGGCCGGAACGACATCTGCACCAGCCAGAGGAAGGGGAACACCACCGCCAGCAGCAGCAGCACCGTGCCGACATCGCCGATGCGCCGGCGGTGGCGTTCGAACCAGCCGCGCCGCGCGCGGAGAGGGGCGGGGTCAATCCGCCCGTG
>JAIYAI010000275.1 GCA_027489135.1 Acetobacteraceae bacterium | reverse complement strand
GCCGGCCTCGGTCAGCAGGCGCTTGGCCCGCTCCAGGTCCGTCTTCAGCGGCATCGGCCGGGGGAAGGAGGCATCCGGCGGCAGTTCCGTCCAGTCGCCGCCGAACAGCCGCGCACCTCGCCCGAAGATCGAGGCCTGGAACATGTCCTCATAGGGGACCGCGGCCGCGATGGCCTGGCGCACCTTCACGTTGTCGAAGGGTGCGAGGCGCGTGTTCATGGCGATGTGGGTGAAGCCGTTGGAGATCGGGGTGGAGAAGATCTTCACCCGCCCGCGCGTCTCCAGCGCCGGCACGTCGGAGGCCAGCAGGTCGATCGACAGGTCCGCATCGCCGCGCTCCAGCAGATTGGCGCGGGTCGCGGCCTCCGGCACGGTCTGGCTGATGATCCGGCGGAAGAAGGGCAGCTTGCCGTCCTTGCCGCTCTTCCAGTTCTCGTTCCGCCGCAGCACCACCTGCTCGCCGGGGCGAAAGGTCTCGACCGTATAGGCCCCGCCGCCGGCGAGGTTGGTCTGCATCCACTTCTGCGCCCAGGGATCCTCGGCCGTGGCGTTCTTCTTCGCCAGGGTGCTGTTGATCATGATGACGTAGGGCACGGCCAGGTTCATCAGCCCGCGCCGGTCGGGCTTCGCCAGCACCGCCTCGAAGGTCATCGGGCCCAGCACCTTGAACTGGTCCGGGCTGACCCAGTTGCTGATCTGCAGCTGGCTCTTCGCCAGGGAGTTGGCGGAGACGTGGCGGTCCATCGACCACTTCACGTCCTCCGCCGTCACCTGGGTGCCGTCGTGCCACTTGGCGTCGCGGCGGATCTGGAAGGTGAAGCGCGTGCCGTCGGGGGAGACGGTGAAGCTCTCGGCCAGTTCGCCACGGATCTTCGTGTGATCGAAAACGAAGCCGCCCGGCACCGGCTTGCGGTCGAAGGCGATCAGCCGGTCATGGGTGTTCATCGCCAGCCCGAAGGACTCGCGCGTCGCCCCCGGCATGGTCAGGTCCAGCGTGTTGATGGTGTTGCCGGTCACCTGCCGCAGCGTCTCGGCGCGGGTCTGCGCCGCGGCCTCCCGCGGCAGCACTGTGGCCGCGGCAGCGGCCCCCACCAGGCCCTTCAGCCCGTCACGACGTCCGATGCGCATCCCGCCATCCTCGCTCTGCTGAGCGTGATGGCGCTTCGTCCCCGGTCAGGCCCCGTATGCCGAGGCCTATTGTGCAGTGCACGCTACTATAGGCCACGGCCCTGCGCGATCAAGCGACCTTGCGCAGGGCCTCCCGCCCCAGCCCGATCATCGGCGCGACCTCCCGCGCCATCAACTCGATCGAACGCATCACCTGGGCATGCGGCGGATCGACCGAATGCACCTGCACGGCGAGGTCCGTCGATCGCTGGAAGACGCGCTCGGCCAGCAGCGATTCCGCCACCTCAGCCGGCGTACCGATATGCACGTCCTGGTGGCGGATCAGCGTCTCGATCGGCAGCAGCCCGCCATCGGCCTGGCCGCGCTTCGCCAGGATCGCCTGGTAGTTGCGCAGGCCGATCTCCGCCCAGCGCAGCGCCTCCGCCCGCGTGTCGGCGACGAAGACGGAGCGGGAGGCGAGGATGCGGGGCGCGACGCCGGGGGGCAGCGCCTCGAGGTAGGCGTCGATCATCGGCTCCTGGATCGCCGCCACCGGCACGTCGCGCGACATGCCGGCGGGACGCGGCTGGGTGCGCGAGAGCATCAGCCCGGCGCCGATCTGCCCCGCATGCCGCGCGCCATCGACCGAGAAGGTCGCGTACCAGATCCGCTCGCGCAGACCGGCGCGCTGCGGGTAGATGCGGTCGCCGCCCTGCAGCGCCTTCCCTTCCAGCGCGACCAGAAGCTGGTCCAGCTTTTCGCGGAACACGCCGCGGCGGTCGGCGTCCTGCATGCCGAAGGCAGCGAAGGCCGCCGGATTGCCGCCCGAGCCCACGCCGAGCTCCAGCCGCCCGCCCGACATCAGGTCGAGCACCGCGGCATCCTCGGCGACGCGGATCGGCATCTCCATCGGCAGGGTGACGACGCCCGTGCCGAGGCGGATGCGCGTGGTGCGCGCGGCGATCTGGGCGAGGAAGACGAAAGGTGCGGGCAGGCCGCCCTCCATCTCGTGGAAATGGTGCTGGGCGATCCAGGCGGAGTCGAAGCCCTCCGCCTCCGCCTGCAGGATCTGCTGCGTCGCCACGCGGTAGCGTTCCGCCGCATCGCCCTGGTCGAGCAGGCGGGTGAAGAAGCCGAGGCGCGTCGGTCCGGTCATCGCGGGAACTCCATCTGCCCAGCATATGGCAGTGCAGCGCGATTGGTCACGCCCCCCAGCAGGCGAAGCCGAGCCGGTGCGCCGCAGCGGATGGTCACGATGGCGCTCTGGCGGAAGCGCCGGGCAAGCCGCCTTATCCGGCGCGGATCGGCGCCGACCAGCAGGTGGTCCTCGGCCCAGCCCCGGCCCGACCCCTGGCCGGCAAGGGCCGGCACCCGGCGGGTCGCTTCTGCCAGGCACCGCTGCATCCGCGCATTCCAGCCGTCCGGCATGGCCCGGCTATAGGGATTCCAGGCCGTGATGAAGCCGCCCTGCCGCACGCCCATGCGCCGCAGCAGCATATCCAACACCGGGCTGCGCCGGCCGATCCGGTCGACGGCGCCCGCCGCCGCATACGCCGTGCGGGCATAGGCGCGGAGCAGCGCCGGCGTCGGATGCCTCATGCGATCTGGAACAGCAGCGCCTTCAGGTAGGCGCTTTCCGGCAGCGCCGGATGCACGGGGTGATCGGGCCCCGCCCCGCCCTGGAACAACAGCTTCGCGTCGCGCCGCGCCCGGCCGATCCCGTGGATCACCGCATCGGCGAACTCGCCCGGCGCGACGTGGTGGCTGCAGGAGGCGATGAACAGGAACCCGCCGGGCGCGACCAGGCTGGCGGCCGAGCGCGCCAGCCGGGCATAGCCGCGCAGCGCCGCGGGCTGGTCCTTGCGCGCCTTGGCGAAGGCCGGCGGATCGGCGACGACGATGTCGTAGCGCTCCCCCTGCCCGACCATGCGTTCCAGCAGGTCCAGCGCCTCGCCGCGCCGGACCTCGACCCGGTCGGCAAGGCCGTTCTCGGCGGCGCTGTCCTGCGCGAGCGCCAGCGCATGCTCGCTGCGATCCAGCAGCACCACGCGCGACGCCCCCGCCGCGGCGCAGCGCAGGCCGAAGCCCCCGGTATGGCAGAAGGCGTCGAGGACCGTGGCGCCGGATGCCAGCGCGGCGACCCGGCCCCGGTTCTCCCGCTGGTCGAAGAACCAGCCCGTCTTCTGCCCACCGAGCAGGTCGACGCGGAAGCGTAGCCCCCCTTCCTCGGCAACCGCCGCGCCGCCTTCCCCCAGCAGGGACCGGACCTCCTCGGGCAGGCCCTCCAATCCGCGCACGGCGGAATCGTTGCGGGATACTATTATATGTGTGGAAATCAACGCGCCCAGCGCATCGACGATCCGCGGCGTCAGCCGGTCCATGCCCGCCGTGTTGGCCTGCAGCGCGATCGCGTCGCCATAGCGGTCGACGATCAGCCCCGGCAGGCCATCGGCCTCGGCATGCACCAGCCGGTAGTGCGGCAGGCCTGGGTAGAGGCTGTCGCGCAGGGCCAGGGCCGCTGCGAGGCGTGCCTGGATCCAGGCCGGGTCCTCCACCGGCGCCGCCGGGTCGCGATCCAGCCGCCGCGCCGCGATCAGGCTGTGCGGGTTGAACAGCCAGGTGCCGTGGCGCCAGCCGTCATCGCCCTCGAGGCGCACCGGCGCGCCGGGCGGCAGCGCCTTCGCCGCGGCGGTCATCGCGATCTCGTTGGAGAAGGCCCACGGGTGGCCCGCCTTCACCCGGCGGTCGTGGCCGGGCAGCAGGCGGAGCAGCGGGCGGTCGCCGGGTGGGGTTTGGGGCATGGGCGGGATGTGCCCGGCCCGACCCCGCGGCGCAACGCAGGGCAGGGCCGTGCCGCGTGGGGTGGACTCGTGCCGCGATGCAGCGAAGCCTGTCCGCGCCTGCCACCGGGACAGAGGGGAACCACCCCCGCCGGCGGCGCGACCGACCGGGAGGACCCAGATCGATGCGCATCGCCCGCGACCTTGCCACGCTGCGCGCCGCCACGGCGCGCCTCGGCCCGCGCGAGACCCTGGCCGTGGTGCCCACCATGGGCGCGCTGCACGCGGGCCATGTCTCGCTGATCCAGGCGGCGCGACAGGCCGGGGCGACCGCAGTGGTCGCCTCCATCTTCGTCAACCCGCTGCAATTCGCCGCGAACGAGGATCTTGCCCGCTACCCGCGCGACGAGACGGGGGACCTCGCGGCTCTGCAGGCCGCGGGCTGCGACCTCGCCTGGCTGCCGACCCCCGCGGCGATGTACCCGCCCGGCCACGCCACCGGCATCGAGGTGGTCGGCCCGCCGACCGAGGGCTGGGAGGGCGATGCGCGGCCCGGGCATTTCCGCGGCGTCGCCACGGTCTGCGCCAAGCTCTTCCTGCAGACCGGGGCGGGCATGGCGATGTTCGGCGAGAAGGACTGGCAGCAGTTGCAGGTCGTCACCCGGATGGCCGCCGACCTCGACATCCCCGTCCGCGTCATCCCCTGCCCCACCGTGCGCGAGGCGGACGGGCTGGCGATGTCCTCCCGCAACCGCTTCCTCGGGCCGGAGGCGCGGGCGAAGGCGCCCGCCCTGATCGCGGCCATGCGCGCGGCCGCGGCGCGGATCGCCGCGGGCGAAGCGCATGCGGCGGTGCTGGCGGACGCCGCGGCGGCGCTGACCGGCCAGGGCTTCGGGATGGACTACCTGGCGCTGGTCGAGCCAGCGACGCTGCAGCCGGCGCCGCCGTCGGCGCGGCGTGGGCGGATGGTGGCCGCGGCACGGCTGGCCGGCGTGCGGCTGCTGGACAATATCCCGGTTCCTGAAAGTAATACTTGAGGATTATTGTGCACCGCAAAGCCGCGACTCAGACGCGGGCCGCCAGCGCCACGCCGCCGAGGGTGAGCGCCATCGCGGCCAGTTCCGGCAGGGCGAAGGGCTCCCCGAGCACCAGGGCGGAGCCGAGCACCCCGACGACCGGCGCCAGGAGCGTGCCGGTGGCCGCGAGGCCGGCGGGCAGGCGCCGCAGCGCCGCGAACCAGGCGAGGTAGCAGAGGCAAAGCGGCACCACCGCCGAATAGGCCATCAGCAGCCAGGTGCGCGGCGAGATCGCGGCCGGATCAGGCCGGTCCAGCAGCAGCGCCAGCGCCACGATCGGCAGCATCCCGAGCAGCACCTGCCAGACCACGGCAGCGCCGGGCGGCAGGGGCAGGGGCCGCTTCTTGGTCAGCACGGTGCCGAGGGCGAAGAGCACGGCGGCCGCCAGGGCGAAGCCCACGCCCGGCAGCTTGGCCACGCCGAGGTCGATCCCCCGCCCGCCGATGATGATCAGCAGGCCGAGGAATCCCATGCCCAGCGCGAGCAGGCGGCGCGGTCCCGGCCGCTCCCCCAGGATCGGCCAGGCCAGCAGCACCGCCCAGAGCGGCATGGTGTAGCAAACAAGACACGCCTCTGAGGCATTCAGCCACAGGAGGGCGATGGTCGAGAGTCCCATCCAGGCGGTGATGTTCAGCAGGGCCGCGAGCCAGAGGCGGGGCCAGAGACCCCGCGGGACGGCCAGGCGCTCACCCGAGAGGCGCACCAGGAGGGCGAGGCCGGCGGCCCCCAGGAGGCCCGGCCAGGCACGGGCGGTGAAGACCGGAATTTCCTGTAGAATCAACTTGATAGGAGGCCAGTTCGAGCCCCAGCCGATGACCGCCAGCAGCAGCAGGATCAGGCCGAGAGGATCGGGCGAAGCCTCGCCCGGGGCCTGTTGCGGCCGTTGCATGCGGGGCTGTCCTGCTTGTGGTCCTGCCCTGTCCATCCGATGCGCCGGGGCTGGCGTCCAGAGGCGCGGTTTGGGCAGTCCGAGGCGGGATCCGGTCTGGATCGGGCGAGTCTGCCGCCATCCCCGCACAACCCCGAGATGCTTCGCACCGGGCGCTCCGCGCGGCGAATTTCCACCGCAAATCGGAATGATGTCGAAAATGAGATTTCGGGGCGCTCGATCAAATCGGCGTGATACACCGGAATTTGGTCATTTCGCGCGATGCGCTCGCCTTGCGCGCGAGCAGCGGTCTCAAATTCGCTTAATCCGCCCGGCATGAGTCGTTTTTTACACACGTCAGGGTAGAAAGGCGTTTTACTCAAAAAGAGATTCCCATTCAAGAAAGGAGTCATCGCCAGACATTCATAACGATAGCGAAGTTTTCATAGTGAAGGCGCGGTTAAGGGCGCGATTGCAACTTCTACTTGACTGCGTCCCAGAAAAAGAGGTTATTTTACGTGGTCGCAAAACGGCGGCAGATCACAGCCTAACGAGCTCGGGAGAGAGTGATGTCGAGTATGTCGGCTGTAACTAATGCTTTGATCGACGTTCCTAAGACGTCACTTGAAGTTGGGGGAAGTGCGGAGAAACTCTTCGCGACCTTCGACGAGGCGATTGCCGATGGCGATCTCGAACTGGCGGAGGCCGCGCTGCGGTTGATCGAGGTCTCGATCATGGTCAGGGAGGATGACACCCCGGCGAAGGACATCGCGATCAGCGAGTTGATCCGCTGCCACAACCACCTGTGGCTGTTGCGCCATCCGGAAGCACGCGCCGTAGCCTGAGAGGCTTGTTGCCCGGACCTCGCGCCCGGGTGCCACAGCCTTCCTCTCCCGCCCAAGTACCAGCCCGCATCTCACCGGGCCTCGGCAGCCGGACAGTCACGGGGAAACCCACCGGCCACCGGCCGGGCCGTCACCGGGAAACCCGTCGTCCATCGCCATGGCGGACCAGCCAGGCATCGACCTGCGCGAACCGCGGATATGACCCCCTCGGGCGCCGCTGCATCCTGGCCCAGTTCGTCAGGAGACCAGCAGACCCGACACCATCATGTCGCCGCAGCCGACGCCGCGAAGCCCGCCAGCGCCCGCACCTCGGCCGGACCGAGGCCGCTCTCCCGCAGCTGCGCCAGCGCAGCGGCCCCGTCGCGCTTGGCAAGCCGCCGACCGTCCCGCCCCAGCAGCAGCCCGTGATGCCGGTAGGCCGGCTCCGGCCACCCCATCAGCGCCTGCAGCAGCCGGTGCAGATGCGTCGCGGGCTTCAGGTCCACCCCCCGGGTCACCAGCGTCACATGCTGCAGCGCATCATCATGCGTCACGCAGAGATGGTAGCTCGCCGGCATCTCCTTGCGCGCCAACACGACGTCGCCGAACTGCGCCGGCTCGCAGCGCAGCCGCCCCTCGCCCACCTCGTGCCAGGTCAACGGGCCCGCCACCGCCCGGAGCGCCGCCGCCATGTCGAGGCGCAGTGCGTGGGCCTCGCCGCGCGCGACGCGCTCAGCCCGCTCCGCCGGCGGGAGCCGCCGGCAGGTGCCGGGATAGAGCGGCCCGTCCGGCCCATGCGGCGCCGCCGCGGCGGCCGCCACCTCCCGCGCGATGTCCGCCCGGGTGCAGAAGCAGGGATAGAGCAGGTCGCGGGCGGCGAGATTGTCCAGCACCGCGCGATACGCCGCCATGTGCTGCGACTGCACCCGCACCGGCCCGTCCCAGTCGAGACCGAGCCAGGCCAGGTCCCGCAGGATCGCGTCCGCGAATTCCGGCCGGCAGCGTGTGCCGTCGATATCCTCGAGCCGCAGCAGGAAGCGTCCGCCGGTCCGTCGTGCCGCGTCCCAGGCGAAGAGCGCCGCATGGGCATGGCCGAGATGCAGCCGCCCGGTCGGGCTCGGCGCGAAGCGGGTCACCACCGCGTGGATCGCGTCGCTTGGGCTCGCGCCCCCATCTGTCGTCGCGGTTGCCGGCATGGCGGCGCTGGGGCTAGCCCTTCGGCCGGCTGCCCCGCAAGCAGGAGTCTGCGATGACACGCCTCGACGGACCCCGCATCGCCCCGGCTTCGGGCCGGCCGCCGCGGCAGCTTGTGGCGCTGCTGCATGGCCTCGGCGCGGACGGTACCGACCTCGCCGGACTCGCCCCGGACTGGGCGGCGGCGTTGCCGGATGCCGCCTTCGTCGCGCCCGATGCGCCCTTCCCCTGCGACATGGCGCCCTATGGCCGCCAATGGTTCAGCCTGCAGGACCGCGACCCGCAGGTGATGGCGCAGGGGTTGCGGGGCGTCGCCCCGATGGTCGAGGCCTTCCTGCGCGACGAGCTCGCCGCCCTCGGTCTCGGGTCGGAGGCGCTGGCGATCATGGGCTTCAGCCAGGGCGCGATGACGGCGCTGCATGTGGGGTTGCGCGGCGGCGTCGCCCCGGCGGCGATCCTCGCCTTCTCCGGCGCCATGCTGTCGCCGGAGACGCTGGCGGCGGAGATCACTGCCCGCCCGCCGGTGCTGCTGGTGCATGGCGAGGCCGATGGCGTTGTGCCCGCCTGGACCAGCCGCATGGCGGAGACCGCGCTGCGCGCCGCGGCCGTGCCGGTGGAGGCGATCTTCGTCCCCGGCCTCGACCACGGCATCGACGGCACGGGCATCGCCGCCGGGGCGCGGGCGCTGCGCGCGGCCTTCGCGGGATGACCGCTGCGTGACATCGGCGGCCGGGCAGGCCCCCGGACTCCGCCGGTGTGTTGCGCTGCGTCACCGTGGCTGGCATGAAGAGGGCGCAACACGGCGGCACCACAGTATCTGGGGTTCTTGCACGGTGTTAGGCCCCAGGTCTGGGTAGCCTTTGGGACGGGTGGCGCCGTCCCCGGGGTGCGGTGGCCGTCGCTCGGAAAGGAGCGGCGCTTGCCTGACGGTGGCGTGAGCCTGGCGCTCGGTTCGTCCTATCCCGCGCTCGTCCTGAACGCGGACTTCCGCCCCTTGTCCTATTTCCCGCTGTCGCTGTGGTCATGGCAGGACGCGGTGAAGGCCGTCTTCCTCGACCGCGTTTCCGTGCTGAACGAGTACGAGCAGGAAGTGCACTCGCCCCGCCTCTCCATGCGGCTGCCGAGCGTGATCGCGTTGAAGGAATACATCCCGGCGTCGCGCCGCCCGGCCTTCACGCGGTTCAACGTCTTCCTGCGCGACCGCTTCGAATGCCAGTACTGCGGCGAGGGGCGGCCGACCCACGACCTGACCTTCGACCACGTCATGCCGCGCAGCCGCGGCGGGCGCACGACTTGGGAGAATGTCTGCACCGCCTGCGGGCCCTGCAACCTGCGCAAGGGCAACCGCCTGCCGCGCGAGTGCAACATGCTGCCGCGCCAGCCGCCGCGCCAGCCGACGAGCTGGGAACTGCAGGAGAACGGCCGGATGTTCCCGCCGAACTACCTGCACGAGAGCTGGCGGGACTACCTGTACTGGGATTCCGAGCTCGAGAATTAGGCGTTCCCGTTTCGCCCGCGTCGCCGATGCCCTATGCCGCCCCCTCGCCTCAGGGGACCGGGATATGGCCGACATCATCATCGACATCGCCGGCGCGCTCTTCCCCGCGCGCTTCGAGACGAAGGACGCGCCGAAGACCGTCGCGCGCTTTCGCGAATTGCTGCCCTACCAGGACCGCATCATCCATGTCCGCTGGTCCGGCGAGGCCTGCTGGATCCCGATGGGCGACCGCGAACTCGGCATCGGCTACGAGAACGCCACCTCCTATCCCGCGCCGGGCCAGGTCATCGTGCATCCGGGCGGCATGAGCGAGACCGAGATCCTGATCGCCTACGGCCCCTGCTGCTTTGCCTCCAAGGCGGGCCAGCTTGCCGGCAACCACTTCCTCTCGATCACCGAGGGGCTGGACCGGCTGCACGCCATGGGCCGCGCCGTGCTCTACGAAGGTGCGAAGGACATCGTCTTCCGCGCCGTGGAGTGAACGCGACCACCGGCGTCCGCCTGGTCGGCGCGGGTGTCTTCGCGGTCGGCATCGCCACCACCCTGCCGCTGCCGCTCTACGGCGCCTATGCCGCGCGCGGCGGGCATGGCGCCGGCGGGCTGTCGATCGCCTTCGCCTGCTACGCACTGACCCTGATCGTCACCGCGCCGCTGCTCGGCCCGCTGCCGGACAAGATCGGCCGCAAGCCCTGCGTGCTGGCGGGGCTGCTGCTCGCCGGCGTCTCGACGCTGGTGCTGTACCTGGTGCCGGACATCCCGGCTCTGGCTGCCGCACGCGTCGCGCAGGGGCTGGCGATGGGCTGCGTCACCGGCGCCGGCGTCGCCTGGGCGGCAGAACTGGCCGGCGGCGACGCGGCGGGAGCGCGGCGCGCGGCCTCGGTCGTCGCGGCGGCGACGATCGGCAGCTTCGCCCTCGGCGCCATCGGCACGCTGCTGTGCGTCTGGATCGCGCCCGCGGACCTGCGGCCGCCCACCTTCCCGGCGCACCTGCTGTTCATCCTCGCCCTGCTGCCGCTGCTGGCGCGGCTGCGCGAAACCCTCGGTGTCCCCGCAGCCGGCGGCTGGCTGCGCCGCCCCGCCTTCCCGCGCGGCACCCTGGCGACCACCTGCGCCATCCTGCCGGGCTGGGGCACGACGGCGACGGTGCTGACCAGCGGCCAGGCGCTGGTCGCGGCGCAGCAGGCCCTCGGCGGGGTCGCGCCACGGCCTTCCGTGCGGATCGGGCTGGCGTTGCTTGTCGTCGCGGCGGGGCTCGCTTTCCTGGGCGCCATCCTGGCCTCGCTGCCGCTCTTCGTCGCAGGCGCGTCCGGCGTCGGCATCGGCGTCTATGCCTTCATCTACCGCGGCGGCCTCGGCGCGGTGTCGGAAGCGGCGACGGGCGAGGAGCGGGCGCGGGCCGTCGCCGGCTACTTCCTCGTCGCGCATGTCGGCTTCAGCATCGTGCCGATGCTGGCGGGGCTCGCGGTCGATGCCTTCGGCGGTGCGGCAGCGCTTGGCGGGCTCTGGGCGCTGATCCTCGTCACCGCCATCGTGCTCGGCGTGGCGATCCGACGCGCGCCTCTGATCCGCTGAGGATGCTTCGCCGAAACGCTGGATCAGCCGCTCCTCCAAGCGCTACGGCGTGATCCACCAAGGTCGATCGCGCCGTGGCGCTCAATCCGCCCGCGGATGCGCCTTGCGCCACGTCGCCAGCAGCCCCGCCGCGTCCACCGCGGTGTAGCGCTGCGTCGTCGACAGGCTGGCATGGCCGAGCAGTTCCTGGATGGCGCGCAGGTCGCCGCCGCGGCCGAGCAGATGGGTGGCGAAGGAGTGCCTGAGCGCG
>JAIYAI010000439.1 GCA_027489135.1 Acetobacteraceae bacterium | reverse complement strand
TGGTTCCCACACCGCGATATAGCGCGGCGGGCTCGACGGCCCGCCGCATAACCGGTTTCCGCGCCGCAGCGGCGGGTCCATCGGCGGCATCACGCGGAACAGCCGGGCCGAGACCTTCCTGCCATCCACGTCGAAGGCCGCCACCGTGCCGGCCGCCTCCAGCGTCAGCGCGGCGCCGGTGCCGAAGATGATCCGATCCGGCGCCAGTCGTACCGGGCCGGTGATCGACATCGCGGTATTGCTCACGGGCTCCCAGCGTTCGGACGTCTGCGCCGTGGCGGAGCCGGCCGCCAGCGCCAGCACAAGTATGGGCCAGGCCCGCACCGGATGGTCTCCTGAACACAGCGTCGCGCAGCGCGGAGAATGCTACCCAATCCGCGGCGGTCCGCGTAGCCTTCCGGGAACTCCAGACCGGGACCGCACCGCATGCACCGCCTTGCCGCCGCGATCGCGACCAGCCTGATCGCCACCCCTGCACTGGCCCAGGCACCGGCGCCGCCGCCATCCCCCATCGCCATCGTCGATGCCTTCCAGGGCGCCATCGGTCCCTTCCGCGGCAACCGGCCCAGCCACGCCAAGGGCATCTGCGCCAGCGGCAGCTTCACCGCCACGCCGGACGGCACGCGCCTCTCCATCTCGCCCGTCTTCAGCGGCCAGGCGATCCCCGTGATCGTCCGCTACGGCGTCGGCGGCGCCGGCCCGACCGCGCCGGACACGGCGCGCAGCACGCGCGGCCTGTCGATCCGTTTCCAGGCGCCAGGCGGCGTGGTGTGGGACATGGCGAACATCTCCGTCCCCATCTTCGGCTCGCCGACGCCGCAGGCGCTGGTCGAGGGGCTGCAGGCCCGCGCGCCCGATCCCGCCACGGGCCGCCCCAACCCGGACCGCGTCGCCGCCTATGTCGCGGCCAATCCGAAGACGACCCAGCAGGGCCGCTGGCTCGCGGCCAACCTGCCGCCGGCAAGCTGGGCGACCACGCCCTACTGGGGCGTGAACACCTTCCGCTTCCGCGGCCAGGACGGGGAGGTCCGCCCCGCCCGCTGGGTCTTCGAGCCCGTCGCCGGGACGGAGCGCCTGACGGAGGAACAGATGCGCAGCCTGCCGCCCGACTACCTGGCCGACGATCTCCGCCGCCGCCTCGCCGCGGGGCCGGTCGCCTACGACATGGTGCTGCAGTTCCCCGGCGCCGGCGACGACCTGAACGACCCGACCGTCGCATGGCCCGATGACCGGCCCCGCACCCGCGTCGGCCGCCTGACCGTGACGGCGGCCGAGGCCGCGCCGGGCGGGCCCTGCCACGGGATCAGCTTCATGTTCCTCTCCCAGGCACCGGGGGTGGAGCTCAGCGACGATCCGACGCTGCGGGCGCGGCAGGCCGCCTATGCCGTGTCGCTGCTGCGCCGCAGCCAGCCGCAATAGGCCGGGGCAGGGGAGGCCGATGCTGCGCGCCGAATACGACTACATCGTCATCGGCGCCGGTTCGGCCGGCGCCGTGCTGGCCGCGCGGCTGAGCGAGGACCCAGGCACCTCGGTGCTGCTGCTGGAAGCGGGGCGCGACCTGCGCTCGGCCGAGATGCCGGAGCATATCCGCATCCCCAACCCGATGCGGGCGATCGACGACGACGCGTTCCGCTGGCCCCGGCTGCTGGCGCGGCGGACGGAGCGGCAGGAGCCGAAGCTGCTTTGGCGCGGCCGCGCCATGGGCGGCTCCTCCACCATCAACGGGCAGATCGCCATCCGTGGCGTGCCGGACGACTTCGACCGCTGGGAGGCGGCCGGGTGCCACGGCTGGAACTGGCGGGCGATGCTGCCCTATTTCCGCAAGCTGGAGACCGACGTGAACTTCCCGGACGCGCCGTATCACGGTGCCGACGGACCGATTCCGGTCTATCGCGCACCGGTCGAGGACTGGGGCAGCGTTGACCGGGCGCTGAAGGATGCTGCGCTCGGCCTCGGCTATGGCTGGTGCGAGGACCACAACGCGCCGGAGGGCACCGGCGCCTCGCCATATGCCATCAACAGCCGGGCAGGATCGCGCGTCTCGACCAATGACGGCTACCTGGAGCCGGCGCGGGGCAGGGGGAACCTCACCATCGTCGGCGACGCGCTGGTCGCCGCGCTGGCCTTCGAAGGGAACCGGGCGCATGCCACGGGCGTCTCGGTTGCCATCGGCGGTGCCGCGCCGGTCGCGGTGCGGGCGACGCGGGAGATCCTGCTCTGCGCCGGCGCCAT
Organism: Acetobacteraceae bacterium; assembly: GCA_027489135.1. GTDB lineage: Bacteria > Pseudomonadota > Alphaproteobacteria > Acetobacterales > Acetobacteraceae > JAIEOP01. The sequence goes on along the minus strand of JAIYAI010000439.1, from coordinate 5,281 downwards.
CCATTCGCCCGCGATCCTGCAGCGCAGCGGCATCGGGCCGTCGGCGCTGCTGGGACGGCTCGGGATTCCCGTCATCGCCGACCTGCCAGTGGGAGAGAACCTGCTGGACCACCCGATCCTGGGCGCGTTGCTGCACCTCAGGCCCGAGGCACGGGTGAGCACCCTGATGCACCGGCACACGAACTGCTGCCTGCGCTACGGCTCGGGCCTCGCCGGGGCCGGCGACAACGACATGATCATGATCGCGGGCAACCTCGCGGTGAACCCGCGCAAGGGGCCGGGGCACGACATGGCGCTCGGGCGCATCGCGATCTCGGTCTACCAGGCCTTCAGCCAGGGGCATGTGCGGATCACCTCGACTGTTCTTGGTGTGGACCCCGAGGTGGAGGAGCGCATGCTCTCCGACCCCTCCGACATGATCCGCATGCGGGACGGCGTACGGCGGCTGCGGGAGATCTGCCGCCATCCCGCGGTCCGGGCGATCGCGGAGCGGGTGGAGTACGGCGCCTCCGGCGTCTCCATGGACGAAGCGCTGGAGGGCCAGGCGCTCGACGACTGGATCATGGGCGAATGCTCCGACGCCCAGCACGCCAGCGGCACCTGCCGCATGGGCGACGCCGCGGACCCTCGCAGCGTGGTCGATCCCGCGTGCCGGGTTCTCGGCGTGACGGGGCTTCGGGTGATCGATGCCTCCATCATGCCGGAGGTGCCGCGGGCGAACACGCATCTCAGCACCGTCGCGGTGGCGGAGCGGATGGCGGATTTGCTGCGGGGCAGGGGGTAGGGACGGCCGCTACGGCAGCAGGGCCTCGACGGTCACGGCAAGGCCGGCTGGATCGAGTTCGATCGTCCCGCTGCCCAGAATGGCGCTTTCGACGCGATCCACGTCCCGGCGCCGATGATGGATCACGACGCGCTTGCCGAGGTGGACGATCAGGTAGTGCTGGATCGACGGCACGCGGAAACACCCGAGGAACTTGGTATCGAGGTCGACGCGACTATTGGACGGCGACGTGACTTCGACGACGATGACGGGCCCCTCGACCGCCACGGCGTCCGGGTGCAGGGCATCGCCGCAATGCACCAGCGCGTCGGGCTCGTAGCTGGTTTCGTCGTCGACAGCGACCGCCAGCCCGACGACATAGGCCTTGCAGGCCAGATCCGCGCGCTCGATCGCCAGCCGCAGCGCCAGCCAGGCCAGCGCCTTGGCGTCGGCGTGGGCGGCGCGCTCGGGCGCCATCGCGACGACGCGGCCCGCCTCCAGCTCGAAGCGCCCGCGGGGCTGCTGCTCCGCCCACCGATGAAACGCCTCGCGCGTCATGGTCCCGGCCGGGATCTCGAAAGCCTCGGACATGGTGCCCCGAAGGTGGTGCCGGGGCCGATCCTACGCCAGCCCGGTGCCCCGATGCCACATGGGCCTTCCGCGCATTCCGGCTTCCGCTTGCCCCTGGGGCCGCCCCGCGCAACAACCACCCCGGGAGACGCCCCGGCCCCGGCCGGGTGCGGCCACACCGCCCGCTCCATCGGGGCCGCATTGGGAACGCACCGCATGACCACCTGGGACAAGTCGAAGCTGCCGAGCCGCCACGTGACCGTGGGGCCGGAGCGCGCGCCGCATCGCTCCTACTACTACGCGATGGGCCTGACCGCGGAGGAGATCGCCGCGCCGCTGGTCGGCGTCGCCACCTGCTGGAACGAGGCCGCGCCCTGCAACATCGCGCTGTCCCGCCAGGCCCAATCCGCCAAGCGCGGCGTGAAGGAAGCCGGCGCGACGCCGCGCGAGTTCACCACCATCACGGTGACCGACGGCATCGCCATGGGCCACCAGTCGATGAAGGCCAGCCTCGCCAGCCGTGACGTCATCGCCGACAGCATCGAGCTGACCATGCGCGGCCACTGCTACGACGCGATGGTCGGCATGGCGGGCTGCGACAAGTCGCTGCCGGGCGTGATGATGTCGATGCTGCGGCTGAACGTCCCCTCGGTCTTCATGTATGGTGGCTCGATCATGCCGGGGAAGCACCACGGGCGTGACGTGACCGTGGTCGACCTCTTCGAGGCGGTGGGCAAGCACGCCTCTGGCCAGATGTCGGACGAGGAGCTCGACGAGCTCGAGCGCCATGCCTGCCCCGGCGCCGGCGCCTGCGGCGGCCAGTTCACCGCCAACACCATGGCCTGCATCTCCGAGGTGATCGGCCTCGCCCTGCCGCATTCCGCCGGCGCCCCGGCCGAGGATCATGATCGCGACCGCTGGGCCTTCGAATCCGGCAAGGCGGTGGTGGAGCTGCTGCGCCGGAACCTGCGGCCGCGCGACATCGTCACCATGGACAGCCTCTACAACGCCGCGGCCATCGTCGGCGCCACCGGCGGGTCCACCAACGCGGCGCTGCACCTGCCGGCGATGGCGCACGAGGCGGGGTTGAAGTTCACCCTGCAGGACGTTGCCGAGATCATGCGGCGCACCCCGCACATCGCCGACCTCAAGCCGGGCGGGACCTATGTCGCGGCCGACGTGCATCGCATCGGCGGCGTGCCCGTCATCATCCGGGCCATGCTCGATGGCGGCTGGCTCAAGGGCGACTGCATGACGGTCTCCGGCAAGACGCTCGCCGAGAACCACAAGGACGTGATCTTCCCGAAGGACCAGGACGTCGTCCGCCCGCACACCAACCCGATCTCGCCGATCGGCGGCGTCGTCGCGCTGCACGGCAACCTGGCGCCCGAGGGCGGCATCGTGAAGATCGCCGGCATGAAGACGCTGCGCTTCGAGGGCACCGCGCTCTGCTTCGACTGCGAGGAGGACGCCTTCAAGGCCGTCGACAGCCGGGCCTACAAGGCGGGCGACATCATCATCATCCGGTACGAGGGCCCGAAGGGCGGCCCCGGCATGCGCGAGATGCTGTCGACCACCTCGGCCATCTACGGCCAGGGCATGGGCGAGAGCGTGGCGCTGATCACCGATGGCCGGTTCTCGGGTGCGACGCGCGGCTTCTGCATCGGCCATGTCGGGCCGGAAGCGGCGGTGGGCGGCCCGATCGCGCTGCTCCAGAACGGCGACCGGATCATCATCGATGCCGAGAAGGGCACGATCGACGTCCAGCTTTCGGACGAGGAACTGGCGAAGCGCCGCGCCGCGTGGAAGCCGCGCAAGACGGACTACAACGCCGGCGCGCTGTGGAAATACGCGCAGACCGTGGGCCCGGCCTATCTCGGCGCCGTGACCCATCCCGGCGGGGCGGCCGAGACGCACTGCTACGCCGACCAATAGGCCGCGCGGTGGCGGGAAGGCGCCATGTCGCCTTTCCGCCATCGTCGCCACCCGCTTCCGCCATCTTCGCCCCTATCCTCGCTGGCCTGGACGCGTCCGGGCGGCGGACACCCGGTCGCACGAGGAGAAGCGCCTATGCGCCGCATGCTTCTGGCCCTGTCTTGCGTTCTGCTCGCGGGCTCGCTCGCCGCCTGCGTCGTGGCGCCGCCGCGGGGCGGGCGGGACTGGGTGCCGGGCCACTACAACCGCGGCGGGGCCTGGGTGCCTGGCCATTATCGCTGAGCCCGGCGCAGGCCGCGGTTGCCGCTGACAACAGAGAGGAGTGCCTGATGCGACGGCTCTCGACGATCGGCCTGCTGTGCGGTGCGCTGCTCGGCCTGTCCGGCTGCTATGTCGCGCCGGGGCCCGCCTACTACCGCCCGCCCGTCGTCTCGACGGGCGTGTACGTGGCGCCGCGGCCCTACTATCCGGCCTATCGACCGGCCTACCGGCCCTATGGCTACGGTTACGGGCGGTACGGCTACTGGCGGTAGCCGCCCGCGCCGGGTTCAGTTGGCGATATCGAACCAGACGGGGGCGTGGTCACTCGGCTGCTCTTCCGATCGGGCGGTGGTGTCGACGCCGGCCTCCGTCAGCCGCTCGGCCAGCTCCGGGCTCAGCAAGGCGTGGTCGATCCGCAGCCCGCGATTGGTGTCGAAGGACGGGCCGTAGTCCCAGTAGGTGAAGGGCGTGCCCGCCGCCGCCGGGTGGAGCGCGCGCAGCGCATCGGTCATGCCGAGATTGAGCAGCATGCGGAACCTGGCCCGGCTTTCCGGCCGCACCAGCGCATCGGTCGGCGGCAGGGCCCCGGGCGCGAGATCGGCCTCGGTCGGGCAGACGTTGAAGTCGCCGAGGATGGCGAAGGGCGTGAAGGCGTCGAGCCGAGCCCGGGTCAGCGCTGCCAGGCGGTCCATCCAGCGCAGCTTGTAGGCATAGCCGTCGTCGCCGCCGGAATTGCCGTTGGGCAGGTAGATGCCGGCGACGTGCAGCCCCGACGCGGTGCGCACCTCGAGGAAGCGCGCCTGCCCATCCTCCGGCTCGCCGGGCAACGCCTCTGCCAGCACCTCGAAGTCGATGCGCCCTAGCACCGCGACGCCGTTGCGCCCGCCCTGCTGGCCGAAGGCGTGCATGCGGTAACCCGTGTCGGCGAGGTCGAGGGCGGGGAACTCCTCGGTCCGGCACTTGGTCTCCTGCAGGAAGACCAGGTCAGGCTCGTGCCGCGCCAGGAAGCGCTTGAGGTGCGGCACGCGCCGGCGGACGGAGTTCACGTTGAAGGTGGCGAGGCGGGTCATGGTCGGGCGGGCCGTCCCCTGGGAAGGCCGAAGCTTTCGCGGCAACCGGGTTGTGCCGTCAACCGCTGCGCCGCCACCCGGCCCAGCCCCTACAGGATGGGCGTGTCCACGGCCCAGGATGCCCGCCCGTAGATGATGTAGCCAGCGCCATTGCCCGGAAACCCGTTATTGTCGTTCGTGGGGGCGCCGACGATCAGGTCGGAAAAGCCGTCCGCGTTGACGTCCCCGGCGCGCGAGACCGACGTGCCCACCTGGTCCTGATCACTCTCACCGATGATCTTGAAGCCGCCGATGCTCAGCGCGATGTCGTCGAGATTGACCGGTGCGCCGTCGGGCTTGCCGAACACCAGGTAGGCGGCCCCGGTTTCCACGAAGCCATCGGTTCTGGCCATGGGGTCGCCGACGATCAGGTCGCCGTAGCCGTCGCCGTTGACGTCCCCGGCGGAGGACACGGACAGGCTGTCCGACCCCGAAAAGCGCTCATCGAGGATCTTGAAGCCGCCGCGACCCAGCGCGACCTCCTGGAGGTCCACCGCCGCGCCGTCAGACTTGCCGAATACCACATACGCGTCCGTGTTGGACGGCGCGATGATCAGGTCGGCAAGACCGTCCCGATTGACGTCGCCCGCATCGGAGACTTTCGCTCCGATGAAGTTGCCGGAGGCCTCGCCGAGAATCTTGA
>JAIYAI010000763.1 GCA_027489135.1 Acetobacteraceae bacterium | reverse complement strand
GAGCAGAACTGGACCCAGGCGCCCGGCGGCCGCATCAGCGCCCGCTGACCACGCAGGCGGCATCCGTCGTCGCGCGCGGCGGCAGCGGCGGCCGAATGCGCCGGTCTGCCAAAGCCCTCCAGGCTTGCACGGCATTTGCATGGCGTCCCTGTAACAGCCACTGGGACGTTCCGATGCCGCTTCGCCGAACCGCTGCAGCACTTGCCGCGCTCCTCCTTACGATGCCCGCTGCCGGCCAGGCGCAGCAGAAGGTGCTCCGCATCGGCATGACCGCGGCCGACGTGCCGACCACGACGGGGATGCCGAACAACGGCTTCGAGGGGATGCGATTCCTCGGCTACCCGATCTTCGAAGCGCCCGTCCTCTGGGACCTCTCCGATCCCTCGAAGCCGGCGGGGCTGCGGCCTGGCCTCGCGGAGAGCTGGGAACAGGCGGCTGATGACCCGCGGACCTGGATCTTCAAGCTGCGCCCGGGCGTCACCTTCCACGACGGCGCGCCCTGGAACGCCGATGCCTTCCTCTGGAGCCTCGACCGCTTCTTCAAGCAGGACTCGCCGCAATTCGATCCGGCCGGCAGCGCGATCACGCGCGCCCGCATCCCCATCATGGCGGGCTATCGCAAGATCGACGACATGACGGTCGCCATCACCACGACGCGCGCGGCCAGCTACTTCCCCTACATGGCGACCTACCTGCTGATGACCTCACCGCAGAGCTTCGAGCAGGGCGGGCGGGACTGGTCGCGCGTCGCGGCGCTGCCGCCAGCGGGCACCGGCCCCTTCCGCCTGTCGCGCTTCCAGCCGCGGGTCAGCGCGGAGCTTTCGAAGCACGAGGGCTACTGGGACCGCACCCGCATCCCGCGGCTCGATCGCATCCTGCTGCTGCCCATCCCGGAGGCGAACACCCGCCTCGCCGCGCTGCGCGGCGGGCAGGTGGACTGGATCGAGGTGCCGCCGCCGGACGCCATCCCGTCGCTGCGCCAGGCCGGCTTCCAGATCACCACGGGCAGCTACCCGCATGTCTGGCCCTATCTGCTGCAGACCGCGGAGGGCAGCCCGCTGCGCGACCAGCGCGTACGCCAGGCGCTGAACTACTGCATCGACCGCCAGGGCCTCGTGCAGTTCCTGAACGGCACGGCGGAGCCTTCGGTCGGGTTCCTGAAGCCCTCCGATCCCGCCTTCGGCAATCCGCAGCACCGCTATCGCTTCGATGCCGCGCGCGGCCGCGCCCTGCTGGCCGAAGCCGGCTTCACGCCGCAGCGCCCGCTGGCCTTCAAGGTGATGATCTCGACCAGCGGGTCGGGCCAGATGCTGCCGCTGCCGATGAACGAGTTCGTGCAGCAGAACCTGCGCGAGGCCTGCGGCGTGAACCTGTCCTTCGAGGTGACGGAGTGGAACTCCCTGCTGGTCGCGGTTCGGGCCGGGCCGACGGCGCCGGCGGTGATGGGCAGCCATGCCATCAACGTCTCCTCGCCGTCCTCTGATCCCTCGGTCGCGGCGCGTTACTTCCTGCAGGCCTTCGTTCCGCCGAACGGCTTCAACTGGCCCCAGTGGAACGACCCGCAGTTCGAGGCGGCCTTCGCCGAACTCGAGAACGCGCGCACCCCGGCGGCCTTCAACGCGGCCTATGCGCGGGCGCATGAGCGGCTCGTGGACAACCCGCCCTGGCTCTACATCGTGCATGACCTGAACCCGCGGGCGATGTCGCGGCGCGTGCGGGGCTTCACGTCCGTGCAGTCCTGGTTCCAGGATCTCGTGCCGGTCGACCTGCAGTAGCAGCGACGCCTCGGGCTGATACGTTCTGCTGCAATGCAGCGGATGGACTTCACCGGGGATTGCCGCCATGGTGCCGCCGCCGCGCGGCCCGTCCGCGCCGCGTCTGCCCCGGTGCCCGCGAGGGGTGCCGTAGCGGCGGGCCAATTGCCGCAGGGATATCAGGCATGAGCGAGAGCGAGAGCAAGAGCAAGAGCGAAAGCCGGAAGGGGCGCCGGTCGGAGCGTGGCGAGCGCACGCCCTCCACCGCGCCGGCGGAACCCACCGGGCCGGCCTTCACGGTCGCGGCCTCTGGCGAGAACGTGGTGCTCGTGAACCTGCACAACGGCCAGAGCTGGGTCATGGCGACCGACAACGGTCAGCCCGTGTGGCATCCAGTCACCTTCCAGGGTTCGGCGGCGCGTGCGCCCCGCCGGGTCGAGAAGCAGAACAAGAAGGGCGGCGACGCCGAATAGGGCAGTCCCCGCGGGGCGGCGGCGCGGTTGCGCCCGCCGCGTCCCACGCGACCCTGGCCTGATGCGGCCGCCGGGTGACGCGCGTGCCGTGGCGGCACGGGCCCCCGTTTGGCGGTTGGTCGCTTTCCGTCCGGCGCCCCTTGCCCAGGGCGTCCCGAGTCCTCACCCTGTCGCCCGCGATACGGAGAGGAAACGCCGCATGACGCTTGGTGCCGCCCACAGCTTTGCCGCGCTCGATGCACTGGTTCGGCCCCGCTCCGTCGCCGTCATCGGTGCCTCCGACGAGGCCGCGCGCATCGGCGGGCGGCCCATCGCCTACATGCTTGGCCAGAAGTTCCAGGGTGATCTCTGGCCCGTGAACCCGCGCCGGCCGACGGTGCAGGGGCTCAAGAGCTTTGCCTCCGTCGGTGATCTGCCCGCCGCGCCGGATGTCGCGATCGTCGCAGTGCCGGTTGATCTTGCGATCCAGGCGGTGGACGACCTCGGTGCGAAGGGCTGCCGCGCCGTCATCTGCTTCACCGCGGGCTTCGCCGAAGTGGACGAGGCCGGCGAGGCGAAGCAGGCGCTGCTCACGGCCGCGGCGCGGAAGCACGGCGTCCGGCTGCTGGGCCCGAACTGCCTCGGCCTCTTCAACGCGGGCGTGAATTTCTACGCAACCTTTTCCGCCAGCTTCGAGAAGGGCTGGCCGATCCCGGGCCGCATCGGCATCGCGTCGCAGTCCGGCGCCTATGGCACGCATGTCTTCGCCGCCTCGCTCGACCGGGGGCTCGGCACCAATGTCTGCATCACCACGGGCAACGAGGCCGATGTCGCGCTCGGCGAGGTGATCGGCTGGATGGCGCAGGCGCCGGAGGTCGACGTGATCTGCGCCTACGCGGAAGGGATCCGCGAGAGCGAGAAGTTCCTGGGCGCGCTGGAACTGGCCCGCGCCAACCGCAAGCCCATCGTCATGATGAAGGTCGGGCGCAGCGCGCTCGGCGGCGCCGCGGCGAAGTCGCACACCGCCTCCATCGCCGGTGACGATACGGTGACCCAGGCCGTGCTGGACGAGTTCGGCGTGGTGCGCGCGCGGACGACGGAGGAGATGCTCGACATCGCCTATGCGGCGACCAAGCGCATCTATCCCGTGCGCAATGCCATGGGCGTGCTGACCGTCTCCGGCGGCGCCGGTGTGCTCATCTCGGACGCCGCGGCGGATGCCGGGGTGGAGATGCCCCCGATGCCGGAGGAGGCGCAGGCGAAGCTGCGCGCGCTGATTCCCTTCTGCGCCCCGCGCAACCCGGTGGACTGCACCGCGCAGGTGACCAACGAGCTTTCCCTGATCCGCACCTTCACCGAGAGCGTGGCGAAGGACGGTGACTATCCCGCGATCCTCGCCTTCTGGTCGCAGGTGGCGGGCGGCACCAGCACGGGGCCGAAGCTGCAGCCGATGATGCAGGCGGTTCGGGCGGACTACCCGGACCGGCTCTGGGTGATGTCGATGCTCGCGCCGCAGAAGGTCAAGGAATACGAGGCCGATGGCTGGCTCTGCTTCGAGGATCCCTCGCGCGCGGTGAACGCGATCGGCGCCATGTTCCGCTACGGCGCCGCCTTCGCCCGGGCCGAGCAGCCTGCGCCGTCCGTGCCGCTGCCGAAGGTGACCCTGCCGGCGACGACGCCCTCCGAGGCCGCGGCCAAGGCGCTGCTCGCCGCGGCCGGCGTGCCGGCGGTGCCGGAAGCGGCCTGCCCGGATGCCGAGGCCGCCGTCGCCGCCGCCGAGAAGATCGGCTACCCGGTGGTGCTGAAGATCCTCTCGCCCGACATCCTGCACAAGAGCGAGATCGGCGGGGTGCTTCTCGATATCGCCGACGCCGCGGCGGTGCGCGCGGGCTTCGCCACACTGCTGGAGCGCGCGAAGCATCACGCGCCGACCGCGCGGATCGAGGGCGTGCTGGTGGCCAAGCAGATCAAGGGTGCGGTCGAGATGGCGCTAGGCATCGTGCGCGACCCGGTCTTCGGACCCGTCGCCATGGTGGGCCTGGGCGGCATCTTCATCGAGATCCTCAAGGACGTGTGTCTGCGCCGCTGCCCCTTCGATGCGACGGAGGCCGAGCGCATGATCCGCAGCCTGAAGGGCTTCCCGCTGCTCGACGGTGCGCGCGGCCGGCCGAGGGCGGATGTCGCGGCGCTTGCGAAGTCCCTCTCGGCCCTCTCGGCCTTCGCCGTCGCGGCGGGGCCGAAGCTGGCCTCGATCGACGTCAACCCGATGCTGGTGCTGCCGGAAGGGCAGGGGTGCTACGCGGCCGATGCGGTGATCGAACTCGAAGGCGGCCACTGACGGCACCGCGACCAACAACGACACCTGGGAGGGAGCCACCAAGATGGCGATCAACTACGACCACCTGATGAACTACCCGATCCCCGAGGTGCGGCAGACGCTGCGCTGGCAGGACATCGCGCTGTACAATTTCTCCGTCGGCCTCGGCCAGGATCCGATGGACGAGCAGCAGCTCGACTTCCTCTACGAGCCACGGCTGAAGGTCATGCCGTCGATGCCCGTGGTGCTGGGCTCACCGGGCTTCTGGTCGCGCAACCCGGATACGGGGATCGACTGGAAGCAGATCCTGCATGGCGAGCAGGGCCTGACGCTGCACGGCAAGCTGCCGACCGAGGGTGAGATCGTCGGCCGGTCCCGCATCACCGGCATCGTCGACCGCGGCGAGGGCAAGGGCGCGCTGATGTATTCGGAGCGCGAGGTGGTCGACGCGAAGACCGGCGCCAAGCTGGCGACACTGAGCAGCACCTCCTTCCTCCGCGGCAATGGCGGCTTCGGCGGACCGACCGGCCCGGTGAAGAAGCCTCATGCAGAACCAGAGCGCGCGCCCGACCTCGCGCTCGACCTGCACACAAGGCCGGAGCAGGCGGCGGTCTATCGCCTCAACAGCGACCTCAATCCGCTGCACATCGATCCCGCCATCGCCAAGGCGGCCGGCTTCCCGCGCCCGATCCTGCATGGGCTCTGCACCTTCGGCACGGTCTGCCACGCGCTGCTGAAGACGCTCTGCGACTACGACACGGAGCGGTTCGGCTCGATGGACCTGCGCTTCTCCTCCCCGGTCTTCCCGGGCGAGACCATCCGCGCCGAGATCTGGAAGGAGGACGGCGGTGCCGCCTTCCGCGCCCGGGTGGTGGAGCGCGACAAGGTCGTCGTCAGCAATGGGCGCTTCCGGTTCCGCTGAGGACAATCGAAGCGAATCAAGGGGCTGTGCGAAGAGGCGGACAAAATCGCCCCCTCTTCTCGGCCCGTCGGACGCAGTGGGGGTAGTTGGCGGCAGCTAGTGTCGGCTATTCGTCCCGATATCGCAACTTACTTTCCTTGCGACCCGGCGCCCGGGTCCCTGGCGTCTGGACCACCGATCGGACCAGATCACCGCCATGAACGTCCCCATCAGCGATGCCAAGGCCGTCCTCGCCGATCTCGCGCGCCGCGCCGAGGCGGGGGAAGAGGTGCTGCTGACGCGCCCTGGCCCGCCGCCTGGCCTGCCCGTTGCTCTTCGTCGGCGCGGACGTCGCCCGCACCGACGCCCTCGCCTGCATGGCCTGATCCCCGCCCCCTGGACCACCGCTTTCTCTCCGGTTAGGTGCCACGGGCGCCGCGGGAGGATGCCGATGATCAACAAGGTGGTTCAGTCGATCGCCGATGCCCTGGTGGGCGTGAAGGACGGCTCGGTCGTGCTGATCGGCGGCTTCGGCAGCGTCGGCCAGCCCGATGCGCTGATCGAGGGGCTGATCGAGCAGGGGGCCAAGGATCTCACCTGCGTGCTGAACAATGCGGGCACCGGCCGCGTCGGCGTCGCCAAGCTGATGGATCTCGGCCGCGTCCGGAAGATCGTGTGTTCCTTCCCCCGATCCTCCGACCCGGTGGTGTTCGAGACGCTCTACCGCGAGGGCAAGATCGAGCTGGAACTGGTTCCCCAGGGCACGCTGGCCGAGCGCATCCGCGCCGCTGGCGCTGGCATCCCGGCCTTCTTCACCGCCACCGCCGCCGGCACGAAGCTGGCCCAGGGCAAGGAGCAGCGGGAGATCGAGGGCCGCACCTACGTCATGGAGAAATGGCTCAAGGGCGATGTCGCGCTGATCGAGGCCTGGGAGGCCGATCGCTGGGGCAATCTCGTCTATCGCGGGTCGGGTGCGAACTTCAATCCGGTCATGGCGATGGGGGCGGAGCTGACCATCGCCCAGGTGCAGCACATCGTGG
>JAIYAI010000003.1 GCA_027489135.1 Acetobacteraceae bacterium | reverse complement strand
TCAGAGCCTGACCCAAAAGTCCGTGCCCCGGCTCGGTGCGGGATGATTCACCCTGCGGCACAACGGCTTTGTGGCGCCCATGGACCTACCCACCACTCCAGTCGGGCAGTGCATCTCGATCGAGCGGAGAAGGGGTGCAGCCGCCCAGCGCACCCCTCCCGCACTGTCCCAACCACCGAGGGTGGTCGGCATGGTGGGCACAAGCCGGTTCGCCGCCATTCCCAGCACCGCCACCGATCCGCGCCACGAAGCGGCGACTCCAGCAGTCGCCGCGACGTCGGCGAAGGCGACATTGACTGCCCCCGCCGTTCGCCCCGCCTTACGCGATGACGTTGATCTCAGCGATGCCCCAGTTCTTCACATTGGTGAAGGTGGCGATCAGCACCGCGTCCCCTCCGCCGGTCCCATCCGCGTCCCAGGAGAGCGTCCTTGCGGCCGTGTCATAGAGGAACTGGCCCTGAGCCCGAGTCGCCGTGGCCCCCACGCCCGACATGTACTGCAACGCCGTCAGGGCAACACCATCCACCAGCCCACCACCAAACCCGGCCGCTGAGACCTCTATGCGATCATCCTTGCCTGCGTAGTCGGTGATCGTGTCCCCGCCCTCCGCCGCACTGGCAAAGCGGAACGCGTCCTTACCCTTGCCGCCCGTCAATGCGTCGGCGTCCAAACCACCCAGCAGCGTGTCGTCGCCCTTACCGCCATTCAGCGTATCCGCAGCGTCGAGGCCGGAGAGCAGGTTCGCGCCGCCATTGCCGGTCGCCCGGTTGGCGGCCCCATTGCCGATCGCAACAGCATCCGACCCGCCACTGATCGCAAGGTTCTCGACATCCGCCAGCAGCGTGTAGCTCCCGGCGACGATCACCGTGTCGATGCCACCCGCGGTGCCGCTCGTCTCCACGATGGTATCGCTGCCGACGACCAGCACATATGTATCGTCGCCGTCGCCACCGATCAGCGAATCCGGATTGCCGCCGCCGTCGAGACTATCGCTGCCGGCACCGCCCAGCAGCGTATCACGCCCGGCGCCCCCAAGCATCGTGTCGTTGCCGACATCGCCGGTGAGGACATTGTTGCCTTCATTCCCGATGATGGCGTTGTTGGCGGCATTGCCAGTGCCGGTCAGGGCCGCCGTACCGCCGGTCAGCACCAGCTGCTCCAATGTCGCCGCCAGCGTGTAGCTGAAACCGACTTCGACCGTGTCGATGCCACCGTCGGCGGCCTCCACGATCGTGTCGAGGGCGTCGACCACGAAATAATCCCCGCCACCACCGCCGATCAGCGAATCCGTCCCTGCGCCACCGACCAGCGTGTCGTCGGCGCCGCCACCGTTCAGCGTATCGGCGCCCTCCCCACCCGCCAGGCTGTCGCCCTGGCCGCCGCCGCTCAGCACATTGTCGCCGGTGTTGCCGGTGATGCTGTTGGCGAACTCATTGCCGGTGCCGCTGATGTTCCGCGCGCCCGTCAGCACCAGCGCCTCGATCTCCTGCCCGGCGGCCAGGCTGTAGGTGACCCCGGCGAAGACCGTATCGTTGCCGCCGCCCACGGCCTCCACCACTACGTCGTTGGCGGCATCGACGGTGTAGCTGTCGTCGCCGGCGCCGCCTTCCAGCGTATCCTTGCCGGGGCCGCCGATCAGGCTGTCATTGCCGTCCAGGCCGCGGACCAGGTCGTCACCGCCGAGCGCATCGATGATGTCGATGCCGGAGGTGCCGCCCAGCGTATCGACGCCCCCGGTCGATGGCGTGATCTGGGTCAGCACGGTCGCCCGGCCGTTGCTGTAGGTGGTGAAGCCGCCCGCCGTGGCGCTGGTGACCCAGCCGGCATCGTCGAGGAACAGCGTGGCGCCTGCGCCAGCGGTCACGCGCAGCGTGTTGGTGCTGTCGGAGATGTTGAGCACCTCCAGCGCCGTCACGCGCAGCGTGTTGGTGCCGATCTCGATCGCCTCGATGCCTTGCAGCTTCGTGTCGGGGATCGTCGCGAGGTCGAGCGTCAGGGCGCCGCCAGCCAGCACCAGCGTGTCGATGCCGCTGCCGCCATCGACGCGCAGGAAGGTGAGGTCGCTGACCGCGATGCGGTCGTTGCCCGCCCCACCCTTCAGCGCATCGATGCCGCCATGGCCGAGGATGGTGTCGTTGCCCTGGCCGGCGACGATCACGTCGGCGGTGGTGCTGCCGGTCAGCACCTCGTTCGCAGCCGTGCCGGCATGGGTCACGACACCGGCGGTGAAGTCGCGGCCGAAGATCACGTAGCTGTCGCCGGCGCCGGTCTTGGCGTTGCCCGCCGCGGAGCCGAATTTCGCCCCGACGATCAGGTCGTCGAAACCGTCGCCATCCAGATCCCCGGCCGAGGCGACCGAACCGCCGGACCGGTCGTCGGTATCCTGGCCATGGATCACGAAGCCGCCGGTGCCGGCAGCAATGGTGGCGAGGTCGATCGCCCCGCCCCAGCCCGCCGCCTTGCCGAACACCACATAGCTGTCACCGGCGTCGACTTTGGCGTTGCCCGCCGCGTCGCCGTAACGCGCGCCGATGATCAGGTCGTCGAAGCCGTCGCCGTTCACGTCCCCGGCGGAGGCCGCCGAATAGCCGGACTTGTCGCCGGCATCCTGGCCGAGGATGACGAAGCCGCCGGTGCCCGCAGCGACGGTGACGAGATCCACCGGCGCGCCCCAGCCGGACGCCTTGCCGAACACAACATAGCTCTCGCCGGCGCGTTCCTTGGCGTTGCCCGCCGAATCGGCGAAGGCCGCCCCGATGATCAGATCGCCGAAGCCGTCGCCGTTCACGTCCCCGGCCGAGGCCACCGCATAGCCGGACGCGTCGCCGGCATCCTGGCCCAGGATGACGAAGCCGCCTGTGCCGGCGGCGATGGTGGCCAGGTCGATCGCCCCGCCCCAGCCGGACGCCTTGCCGAACACCACATAGCTCTCGCCGGCATCTTCCCTGGCGTTGCCCGCCGAGTCGGCAGCCCGCGCCCCGATGATCAGGTCGTCGAAGCCGTCGCCGTTCACGTCGCCAGCCGAGGCCACCGAATAGCCGGCCTCGTCGCCGTCATCCTGGCCCAGGATGACGAAGCCGCCTGTGCCGGCGGCGATGGTGGCCAGGTCGATCGCCCCGCCCCAGCCGGACGC
>JAIYAI010000715.1 GCA_027489135.1 Acetobacteraceae bacterium | reverse complement strand
GTCTCGAGAATGTGCCCCATCTGCCGGAACTGCGTGAAGATCAGGCTCTGGTCCCCCTCCCCAATCACCTCGTCCAGCATCTCCAGCAGCCGCCAACCCCCCACCCGGTTGCCATAGTCCCGCCAGGCGAAGTTCATCACGTCCGGCTGCGGGCCGCCGGGCGCCAGTTCCGCCCCCAGCCCCTCGCCGAAGGCGAAATGCTCGAGATTCACGCCGAGATAGACGGCGAGCTTCGCGCCGTTCGGCCAGGCCCAGTCGCGGCTTCGCTCCGGCCAGGGGTGGTAGTCGTAACGGCCATGGGTCGGCAGCATCGTCGCGGTCCCGGTGTTGCGCGCCCGGATGTGTCGGTGGTCGCACCGATGCGCAAGGCTCGGGGCACCCGCGCCGGGCGGGTGACGCCATGCCGGGGCACCCCTATTCTCCGGCCATGGCTTCTTCCTCCGCCCCGGGCCGGGACCCGGCGGCGCGCGCCCTTCTCCGACGCGAATCGCGGGCCCTCAGGGGGCGCGTGGTGCCTGCCGTGCTGCTCGGCCTGGCCGCGGCGGCCTGCGGGCTCGAGATCGCCTGGCTCGTCGCCAACCTCGTCGCCACGCTGCTCGGCTTCGGCACGGCAGGGTGGGAGGAACTGGGCGCCGCCGCCGCGCTCGCCGCGCTGGTCGCGGTGCTCGGCCTCGCGCAGGAACGCGCGCAGCTTGCCCTTGGGGAGGCGGCGCGGTCGAAGCTGCGCCAGGCCGCCTTCGCGAAGCTTCTCGCCCTCGGCCCCGGCGATCCGCGCGGGGCGGGGGAGAAGGCGACCCTCGTCGTCGACCAAGTGGAGGCGCTGGACGGCTACTTCGCCCGCTGGGTGCCGGCAGCCATGCTGGCCGCCATCGCGCCGTTGATGATCGCCGCGGCGCTCGCCTGGGCGGACCTGACCAGCGGCCTGATCCTGCTCGGCGCCGGCATCCTGGTGCCCTTCGCCATGGCCATCACCGGCATCGGCGCCGCCCAGGCCAGCCGCCGGCAGTTCGAGGCGCTGCAGCGACTCTCGGGCCGGTTCCTGGACCGCATGCGTGGCCTGCCCACCCTCGTGTTGTTCAACCGTCAGGAGGATGAGGCCCAGGCGCTCGGCGCGGCGGCGACCGAACTCCGCCAGCGGACGATGCGGGTGCTGCGCGTCGCCTTCCTGTCGAACACAGGTCTGGAACTGCTCGCCGCCGGCGCGCTGGTGACGATCGCGCTGCGGCATGCCGGGATGATCATGGCACCTGGCGGCCACCCCGATCCGGCGACGGCGATCTTCGCCATCCTGCTGGTGCCCGCCTTCTTTGCCCCCTGGCGCGCCTTCGCCGCCGCCTATCACGAGGCGATGGCCGCCGAGGGCGCCGCCGCCGCCCTTGCCCCCCTGCTGCCGGCCGAGGAGCCCGCGCCGGGCCTGCTGCTGGAGGCGATGCCGCCGAAGGTCGTCGTCACCTTCACCGATGTCCGCCTCGGCTACGATCCGGCCCGGCCGCCGGCCCTCGATGGCCTGTCCTTCCGCGCCAATGCGGGGGAGGTGCTGGTGCTCTCCGGCCCCTCCGGCGCCGGCAAGACCAGCGTGCTGCGCCTGCTGATGGGCTTCGCGCGGCCCGAGGCGGGGCGCATCGCCATCAACGGCCAGGACGCCATGCTGCTGCGGCCGGAGGAGTTGCGCCGTCTCTCCGCCTATGTCGGACAGCGCCCACATCTCTTCCGCGCGACTTTGCGGGAGAACATCGCCCTCGCCCGCCCCGACGCCACGGCCGAGCAGGTGGAGGCCGCCGCCCGCGCCGCCCGCGTGACAGACTTCGCGGAAGGCCTGCCGCAGGGCCTGGATACGCTGCTGGGGGAGGGGGGCTTCGGCCTGTCCGGCGGCCAGGCGCAGCGCGTGGCCCTGGCCCGTGCCTTCCTGCGCGACACGCCGCTGGTGCTGCTCGACGAGCCGACCGCGCATCTCGACCCCGGCACCGAGGCCGAGGTCTTCGAGAGCATCCGTCGCTTGTGTGCGGGCCGCACCGCCATCATTGCCAGCCACGCCGCCTTCGCCCGCGCCGGGGGCCTCGGCCGGGTGCTGGAGATCGAGGCCGGGCGCGTCGCGGGGCTGCCCCGCGCGGCGCGGGTGTGACCGCGATGCTGTGGCGCGACCTCTTCCGGGTGATCGGCCTCTGGCGGCCGCGGGCGGCGTGGCTGGTGCTGGGGCTGGCCGTCGCCGTGGCCTCGACGCTGATCGGCCTCGCGCTGCTGGCCCTGGCGGGATCGGCGGTCGCCGCCGCGATGGGCGGCGTGACCATCGCCGCCACCTTCCTGCTCCTCAGGCCGCTCGCGGTGCTGCGTCCCGCGGCGCGCTGGACCGAGCGGATGGTCACCCATGCCGCCACCTTCCGGGCGCTGGCCGATACGCGGGTCTGGTTCTTCCGCCGCCTCGCGGAACGCCTGCCCGGCGGCCTCGGCCTTGCCGGCGCTGGCGACCTGCTGGGGCGCATCGTCTCCGACGTGGAGGCGCTGGACGGGCTCTATCTCCGCGCCCTGGTGCCGGCGGCGGCCGCCGCCTGTGTGGTGCTGCTGGTCGGTGCGACGCTCAGCATGGTGCCGCTGCTGGCGGTGATCGTCGCAGCACCCCTGCTGGCGGCGCTGCTGCTGCCGCTGGTGCTCGCGCCCGGCGCCGCCCGCGCCGCGACGGATGCCGCCACCGCGCAGGGCCAGGTACGTGGCGCGGCGGTCGATCCCTTCGTCGGGCTCGAGGACATCCTGGCCGCCAATGCCGAGCCCCGCGCCGCGTCGCGCCTCGCGGGGGAGGCCGCGGTGCTCGGCTTCCACCAGCGACGGTTGGCCTGGCGCGCGGCCTGGGCCGGGGTGGCGGGCAGCCTGCTGGTGCAGGCGGCGCTGCTGGGCGCCATCGGCTGGGGCTTGCTGCAGGCGGGCGCGCCGGGGGCGGCGGCGCTGGCGGTGCTGGCGCTGTTCCTGGCAATCGCCTCGGCCGATGCGCTGGGCCTGCTGCCGCGCGCGGGCGTGGCGCTGGCCATGGCGGGGTCGAGCGCCAGGCGGCTCTTCGAGACCGCTGATGCGCCCGTGCCGGTGCCCGATCCGGCGCATCCCGCCGCGACGCCGCCGGGCTTCGCGCTGCGCATCGAGGGCCTGCACTTCGCCTGGACGGCGGACCGCGCGCCGGTCTTCAGCGGCCTCGACCTCGATATCCCGGAAGGCACGCATCTCGCGCTGCTCGGCCCCTCCGGCGCCGGCAAGTCGAGCCTGGCCGCGCTGCTGCTCAAGCTGGCCGCGCCCCAGGCGGGCCGGATCACGCTGGACGGCGTCGACCTCGCGGATCTGCCGGCCGAGGAGGTCCGGCGTCGCATCACCTGCCTGACCCAGGATGCGCGCCTCTTCGACGACAGCATCGCCGCCAATCTCCGCATCGCCGCCCCCCTGGCGCCGGAGGCGGCGCTGTGGCGGGCGCTCGACCGCGCCGGCATCGGCGCCGTTGTGCGCGCCCTGCCGGAGGGGCTGGAGACGCGCTGCGGCGAGGGCGGCGCCAACTTCTCCGGCGGCCAGGCGCGGCGCCTCGCGCTGGCCCGCGTCCTGC
>JAIYAI010000589.1 GCA_027489135.1 Acetobacteraceae bacterium | reverse complement strand
GCTGGCGACCTGGATGGGCGCGCACTGCACGGTGCAGGAGCCGGACGGGTCCTTGCGCATCAGCCCGGTGACGGGGCGGCCGCATATCCGCACGCTGGTCTTTCCGCTGGCGCAGGCGGAGCTGATCGACACCTGGAACACCATCGGGCTGCGCGGCACCGCCTCCGACAGCTACGAGGTGCGCGAGGTCTTCGTGCCGGAGGCCTTCACCTCGACGCGCGAGGATCCGCGGCTCAGGCTCGAACCCGGGCCGCTCTATGCCTTCACGCAACAAGGCCTGTACGCGGTCGGCGTCGCCGGCGTGGCGCTGGGCGCCGCGCGGGCGATGCTGGAAGGCTATGTCGACCTGGCCGCCACGAAGGTGCCGCGCGGGCTGCCGCGCCTCGCCGACGACCCGCTGGTCGCGGATGGCGTGGCCCGCGCCGAAGCGCGGCTGGGATCGGCGCGCGCCTGGCTGGTGGAGACGCTGGACGGGATCTACGCGACGGCCGGATCGGAGGAGCCGATCTCCGTCCGCGACCGCGCCCGCGTGCGGCTGGGCTGCGCGCATGCGACGAACGAGGCGATCGAGGTGGCGGACTGGGTGTACCGGGCAGCGGGGACGAGCGCGATCTTCCCGGGCCAGGGGCCGTTCGAGCGGCGGTTCCGCGACATCCACACCGTGTCGCAGCAGATCCAGTCGCGGCAGTCGCACTTCGCGGCCTCGGGCGCGGTGCTGCTGGGGCACGAGGCGGAGACGTTCCTGTGACGCGCTGGGGGGAAGGGAGCGAACTCCCTTCAGCCGAGGCCCCCACATCCCGCCTTTTTCTGATTGTTTGAGTGCCGCGGGATCGGGCGCGGGAATGGTCCCCGGTCGGTCCAGCCAGCACGCACGAAAAGAAATAGAAAAAGGTGAGTGGTGGGGGTCTGGGGGAGGAGAGAGTTCGCTCTCTCCTCCCCCCGCCCTTTTCATCCGTTCAGCGCCGCCCAAACCCGCGGCGGCGTCAGCGGCATCTGCAGCGCATCGGCCACCGCCGCGCGCCCGTTGCGCGCCAGCGCATCCGCCACGGCGTTCACCAGCGCCGGCGTCGCCCCGATGGTGCCAAGCTCGCCCACGCCCTTCACGCCGAGCGGGTTCGTCCTGCACGGCACGGACTGGTCCAGCACCGTGGCGAAGTCGACGATCATGTCGGCACGCGGCATGCAGTAGTCCATGAAGCTGGCGCTGAGCGGCTGGCCCGTCTCCGCGTCGTAGATCACGTGTTCGCAGAGCGCCTGGCCGATACCCTGCAGCGCGCCGCCGACGATCTGCCCCTCGACGATCAGCGGGTTGACCACCCGCCCGGCGTCGTTGGCGGAGACGTAGGAGGCAAGCTCGACCTCGCCGGTATCGGGGTCGATCTCCACCTCACAGATGTGGCAGCCATTGGGCCAGGTGGGGCCGGAGACGCTGCTGGTGCTGTCGATGAAGATGCGCCCGTCCGGCTGCTTCGCGGCGAGTTCGAACAGGCCGATCGCCTTGTCGGTGCCTGCGACCTCGATGCGGCCGTCGCGGTATTCGAGATCCGCGGCCGAAGCTTCCAGCACGTCGGAGGCGAGATCCTTCGCGGTGTCGACCGTCTTGTCGGCGGCGACCTTCACGGCGGAGCCGGCGGTGAAGAGAGAACGCGAACCGGCGCTGCCGAAGCCGCTGCCGCGATCGCTGTCGCCGAACACCACCTTGATCTTGTCGATCGACACGCCGAAGACGTCGACGGCAAGCTGGGCGTAGCTGGTGCCGATGCCCTGGCCCATCGCCTGGGTGGTGGCATAGACCTCGATCTCGCCCTCCCCCTTCACCGCGATGGTCACGCGTTCCTCGAAGACGTTGCCGCCGGTCCACTCCAGGAAGGTGGCGATGCCGCGCCCGCGCAGCCTGCCGCGGGCCTTGGACGCCTCGGCGCGCGCCGCGAAGCCGCCCCAGTCTGCCAGCTTCAGTCCCTGGTCGAGGATCTGCGCGAAGGCACCGCTGTCATAGGTCTGGCCCATGGCATTCTTGTACGGCATGCGGCCGGGATCGATCATGTTGCGGCGCCGCAGGTCAGCAGGGTCGATGCCGGTCTTGCGCGCGGCGGCGTCCATCAGCCGCTCGATCAGGTAGATCGCCTCCGGCCGGCCGGCGCCGCGATAGGGGCCGGTGGTCGCGGTGTTGGTCAGCACCGCGGTGAAGGTGAAGTCGATATTGGTGATGTCATAGATGCTGGTGCTGACCCAGGGGCCGATCAGCAGCTGGATGGCGACGGAGGGCGGGCGCGGATAGGCGCCCATGTCGGCCAGCGTCCGCACCCGGAAGCCGGTGACCTTACCGTTCGCATCGAGGGCGAGTTCGGCAGTGCTTTCTGTATCGCGGCCATGCAGCGCCGAGAGGAAGTCGTCCATCCGCGTCGCCGCCCACTTCACCATGCGCCCGGTGTGCTTCGCGGCGAAGGCGACGACCGCATCCTCGGCGTAGAGGCCGGTCTTCATGCCGAAGCCGCCACCGACATCGCCAACCAGGACGCGCACCTTCTCGGGCGGGATGCCCAGCACCTCCTTCGCAACGGCGTCGCGCGCGCCGGAGGGCATCTGGCTGCTCATGCGGATGGTGATGCGGTCGGACGCCTTGTCGTGCTCCGCCATCACCACGCGCGGCTCCATCGAGACCGGGGCCAGCCGCTGGTTGGTGAGATCGAGGGAGACGGTATGCGCCGCGGCGGCGAAGGCGGCGTCGACCGCGGCCTTGTCGCCGTAGTGGGTCTGCGCGACGACGTTGCCGGTTGCCTCCGGCCATACCAGCGGCGCGCCAGGCGCGGCGGCATTGGTGACGCCGATGGCGGCGGGCCGTTCCGCGTAT
The DNA here is from genome assembly GCA_027489135.1 of Acetobacteraceae bacterium. Lineage (GTDB taxonomy): Bacteria > Pseudomonadota > Alphaproteobacteria > Acetobacterales > Acetobacteraceae > JAIEOP01. Next base: position 4,025 of record JAIYAI010000589.1, on the reverse strand, counting down.
TCGACGAGCACGGCCTCCGCGCCGTCGCGGGCGGCGGCAGGGGTCTCGGCGATAACCGCGGCCACGGGTTCACCGACGAAGCGCACCATCTCCTGCGCCAGCACGGGACGCGGCGGGGCGGCGAGGGCGGAGCCGTCGGGGCGCTTGAAGGGCATCGCCGTGACCAGCGGCTTCACGCCGGCGGCCAGCAGATCGGCGCCGGTGATCACCGCGATCACGCCGGGGATGGCCAGCGCGGGGGCGGTATCGACCGAGAGGATCTTCGCATGCGCATGCGGGGAGCGGAGGAAGACGAGATGCGTCACGCCGGACGGCGCGAAATCGTCGGTGAACTGGCCCGCGCCCTCCAGCAGCGCCTGGTCCTCGACGCGCCGGACCTTCTGGCCGCTGCCGAAGCGGCCGAATTCGCTGACTGCATTCATGGTCGCATGCTCCCGCGGCGCATCTGTCTGGATGCACGCTAGCTAGGCGGCGTTGTGCAGTGCGGCAAGGGCAGAACGATGCATGGCGTGACGTCCATGCCCCGGGCGGTCAGGCCACGTTGTGCAGCCCGCCATCGACATAGATCGTGTCGCCGCTCATGCCGGAGGACGCGCCGCTGACCAGGAAGGCGGCGACGCGCCCGACCTCTGCGATGTCCACGAGGCGCCCGGCCGGCGCGCGGCTCTGCGCCATCTCCACCAGCTCGTCGAAATGCGCGATGCCGCTCGCCGCGCGGGTCTTCAGCGGCCCCGGAGATACGGCGAAGACGCGGATGCCCTTCGGCCCGAGTTCCGCGGCCATGTAGCGGACCGAGGCCTCCAGCGCCGCCTTCACCGGTCCCATCACGTTGTAGTTCCCGACCACCTTGTCCGCCCCGTAATAGCTCATCGTCGCCAGCACGCCGCCTTCCGTCATCAGCAGCTCCGCCAGCTTCGCCATGCGCAGGAAGGACCAGCAAGAGACGCGCATGGCCTGGGTGAAGCCCTCGGCCGAGCAGTCGACGACGCGGCCATGCAGGTCCTCCCGCGGGGCGAAGGCGATGGAGTGGATCACGAAATCGAGACGCCCCCAGTCCTGCGCGATGCGGTCGAAGACAGCCTCCATCTCGCCGGGCTGGTCGACATCCATCGGCATCATGATGGAGGCCCCGAGCCCTTCGGCGAGGGGGCGCACGAAGCGCTCGGCCTTGGCGTTGAGCCAGGTCAAGGCGAGGTCCGCGCCGAAGGCCCGCAGCTTGGCCGCGCAGCCATAGGCGATGGAATCCGCGTTGGCGATGCCGACGACGAGGCCTCGCTTGCCCTTCAGCATGTCGCCGATGCGGGCATCCGGGTCCCAGATGGTGGGCAGGTGATCGGCGGTCATGCGGGCCTCCAGCGGTTCGCGCTGGAGGATAGCGGAGTCAGTGCCGCAGAGTCGCCTCGTAGGTGTCCGCGGCGAGGGCCAGGCTGCGGCAATGATCGACGATGCGGCGGTACGCGTCGGAGATGCGCCCGGCATCACGCTCCGCGCGCAGGATTTCCGGCAGGAGGGCGCGGTGCTCCTCGCCGATCTCGGTGATGATGGCGGCCTCGTCGATGCGGGTCAGGCGGCCGCCCTCGACCACCACCTCACCGCCGACGATCAGCAGGTCGAGGCTCGCGCCGGTCTCGTTGTAGACAAGCTGCCCGCGGGCATCGTTCAGCGGCACGAAGGGGATGGAGTCGAGGCGATAGAGCGCGAGGTCGGCGACCCGCCCCTCCGCCACCACGCCGAGATCCTGGCCGCGGCCGAGCGCCGTGGCGCCGCCGATGGTACCGGCGCGGAAGGCCTCCGCTGCGCCGACCCAGCGGCCGGGATCGTCGCCGCGGATCTTGTGCAGCAGCGCCGCGCCGGCCAGCACGGCCTGCATGTTCACCGTCTCGATCGACCCGCAGCCATCGGTGCCGAGGGAGACGTTCACCCCCGCATCCAGCAGCGCCCGGATCGGTGCGACGCCGCTGCCGAGCTTCAGGTTCGACAACGGGTTATGCTGCACCGTCGCGCCTGTGGCGGCGAGCAGCGCGACCTCCTGCGGCCGCAGCCAGACGCCGTGGATGACGGTGGTGTTGTGCTTGAGGAAGCCGAGGTTGAAGAGGTGCTCGATCATCGAGCAGCCGTACATCAGCGGCCCCGCCACCGCCTGCAGCCGCGTCTCCTGCACATGGATCATCGCGGGCAGGGCGAACTCGTCGGCCATGGCACGGATGGCGCGCAGGAAATCGTCGGTGCAGCGCTGTGGCGCGGAAGGGGCGGCGATCACGCTGACCCGGTCGCGGCTCCAGTGATACTTCGACGCGAGCTCCCGGAAAAAGGCCAGCAGCGCCGCGCCATCGGGCTTCGGCAGCGCGTCCAGCTCCGCCAGCAATTCGGGCGGGAACATCTCATCCACCAAGGGCATGCCGCGGAAGAAGGGGCGGTCGAACAGTGTGATTCCGACATAGGCGCGGATGCCGATGTCGCGATAGGCGCGCATCGCGGCCTCCACCAGCGCAGGATCGAGGGTGGGGGAGACGTTGAGGTCGTCGACGATGGTGGTGGTGCCGCTCCGCAACGCCTCGATCGCGCCGATCAGCGTGCGGACGTAAACCTGCCGTTCCGTGAACCGGATCGGTGGGTTGGGCCGGACGTTGTTCATCCAGAGCTCGAGCGGCAGGTTCTCGTGCCGCCCCTTGAAGAATCCCTCATGGCTGTGAGTGTGGCCGTTGATCAGCCCCGGCGCGCACAGCCGGTTGCGGGCATCGATCACCCGCCCCTCCGGCGGCTTGCTGCCGGCCGGGGCGATGCGCGCGATGCGCCCCGCCTTCAGCACGATGTCGAGCGGCCCGTAGCTGGGCCGGGCATCCTCGCCCAGCAGGGCGAGGCAGCCGGCCAAGGTGAGCGTATCGGGCGTGATGGTCTCGGTCGTCATCGTCTCAGGCTCTCATAGAGCTGCTTCAGCTCCGCCTGCTCGCGCGCGAGCTCCGTGGCGAAGGCCTTGTGGTCGAGGAACTGGATGGAGGAGTTGATCCGCCCGATCAATGTCAGGAAGCCCTGGTCCTGCACCAGCTTGCCGAAACCGTCCGACAGGTGCTGGATGCGGTCGGCCGGGGTGCCCTTCGGCGCGAGGATGCCGAGCCAGAAGAGCCAGGTGATCGGCGTGCCAGCCTCCGCCGCCGTCGGCACGTTGGGGAAGCGCGCCAGACGCTCCGGCGCCGTCACCGCAAGCGCCTTCAGGCGCCCGCTCTCGATATGCTCGCCGACCACGGCGGGCAGGCCGGCATAGGCCATTGTCGTGCCGCCGAGCAGGTTGGTGATGGCCGGGCCGCCGCCGCCGAACTCGACGCCGCGCGCGGTGATGCCGGCGCCCTTCTTCAGCATCTCGAAGGCGGTGAAGGTCAAGCCGTTCACGTTGTCCGAGGAGTAGACGAGGCGGTTCGGATTGGCCTTGGCCCAGGCGACCAGGCCGGCGAGGTCCTGGAAGGGCGCGTCCGGCTTGCAGACGAAGATGACGGGCGCGAAGTTGATGCGGCAGACGGGAACGAGGTCGTCGACCTTGAAGGGCAGGTTCTCCACCTGCGGACGCAGGCTGTTGATGGTGGGATCGCCGAAGAGCAGCGTGTAGCCATCGGCCGGGCTGCGCGTGACCTCTGTCGTGCCGGTGACGCCGCCACCGCCGGGGCGCAGCACGCTGATCATGGGCTGGCCGAGGAAGGGCTCCGCCACCGCGGTGATGATCGCGGCGTGCAGGCTGGTCGCGCCGCCCGGCGGATAGGGCGTGACGAGGCGGATCGGCTTGTCCGGGAAGGCGCCCTGGGCCCGCGCCGCCAGTGGCATGCCGGCGGCGAGGGCACCAAGGGCGCGGCGGGAGATCACGGTCATGCGGAAGCCTCTTTCGGAAGCAGGGCGCGGCGTCGCAGCCGCAGGAAGCCGAGGATCAGCAGCACGCCGGCGATGGCCGCGATCATGCCGCCGGAGACGGGCCGCTCGATGAAGATCGCGAGGTCGCCGTCGGAGAGCAGCAGGGTCTGGCGCAGCGCCTGCTCCAG
>JAIYAI010000082.1 GCA_027489135.1 Acetobacteraceae bacterium | reverse complement strand
GTCAACTGGACCGCCGGGATCGACGTGCTGCAGATCGGCGGCACCAACGGCGATGACAGCATCAAGGGCTCGTCGCTCGGCGACTCGATCGCCGGCAGCAAGGGCGCCGATACGCTCGAGGGCGGCGCCGGCAACGATACGGTCGACGGCGGCAAGGGCGCCGACAGCATGGCGGGCGGCGCCGGCAACGACCTCTACCTCGTGGACAGCGGCGGCGACATCGCCGCAGACGTCGCCGGGGGCGGGCAGGACACGGTGCAGGCCTCGGCCAGCACGACCCTCGGCGCGGAGATCGAGGACCTGATCCTGACCGCCAAGGCGAAGTCCGGCACCGGCAACGCGCTCGCCAACACCATCACCGGGACGGGCAACGCCAATGCACTTTCGGGTCTCGATGGCGCCGATACGCTGACCGGCGGCGGCGGGGCGGATACGCTGGATGGCGGGACCGGCGCCGACAGCCTCGTGGGCGGCCCGGGCAACGACGTCTATGTCGTGGACGACGCGGGCGACGTCATCCTGGAGAACAGCGGAGAGGGCACCGACGAGGTGCGCACCAGCCTCGCCGACTACACCCTCGCCCCGGAGCTCGAGAACCTGACCCTGATGACGGGGGGCGTGAACGGCACCGGCAACGCGGTCAACAACGTCATCGCCGGCAATGGCGGGAACAATTCGCTGAGCGGCCTCGACGGCCGGGACCTGCTGCTGGGTGGCGGCGGCGACGACACGCTCTCGGGCGGGGGGGCGACGGATACGCTGGAAGGCGGCAGCGGCAAGGACAGCCTGGATGGCGGCACGGGCGCCGACGTCTTCCGCTGGCTCGCGACGAACCATGGCCGCGACACCGTCGCGGGCTTCGCCGCGGGGCAGGACGACCTCGCCGTCTCCGCGGCCGGCTTCGGCGGTGGCCTGACGGAGGGCGTGCCGCTGACCGCGGCGCAGCTCGAGCTGAACACGACCGGCCTCGCCTCGACGGCCCTGGTCCGCTTCGTGCTCAATACCAATAGCGGGGTGCTGACCTATGACGCCGACGGGTCGGGTGGGGGATCGGCGGTGACGCTGGCGACCTTCACGGGGGGGATCCCGGTGCTGACGACGGCGGATTTCGTCGTCATCGCGTGAACCAGCCCGGGCGGGCCGGAGGCACGGGGAGGGCCGCCCTCCGCGGCGCACCCCCACCCCGGCCGCGCCCTATGCCAGCGGCGCGGAAGGTTGGCAGCTTCAGGCCCCCTCTGGGCGCCGTTCGGTGCCTCGGCCCGGTCAAGGAACCGGGCCGGCAGCATTACGCGATCACGACGAAGTCGGCCGTCGTCAGAAACGGAACGCCGCCGACGAAGGTCGCGATCGTGGACGCGCTCCCGGTGCCCGACCCGTTGGCGTCGTAGGTCAGCACACCGGTATTGGTGTTGAGCACGAAGCGGACCAGGGTCGTGGAAGCGAGGCCGGTCGTGTTCAGCTCGAGCTGCGCCGCGGTCAGCGCCACCCCCGCCACCAGCCCGCCACCGAAGCCGGCGGCCGAGAAGGCGAGGTCGTCCTGCCCCGCGGCGAAGCCCGCGATGGTGTCGCGGCCATGGTTCGGCGCCAGCCAGCGGAAGAGGTCGCCGGCATCGCCGCCATCCATGCTGTCGAGGCCGCTGCCGCCCTCCAGCGTATCGGCGCCCTGGCCACCCAGCAGCACGTCGTCGCCGCCGCTGCCCAGCAGCTCGTCGCGTCCGCCGAGCCCGCTCAGCGAGTTGTTCCCGCCATTGCCGGTGAGCGCGTTGTTCCCGGCATTGCCGATGCCCTCGGTCGCGCCGGAGAGCAGGGTGAGGTTCTCGAGCCCGGTGCCGAGGGCATAGGTCGCCAGGCTGGTGCGCACCGTGTCCGTCCCCGGGCCGGCCGCTTCGAGGATGGCGTCGCCGGCATCGTCGACGACATAGCTATCGTCGCCCGCACCGCCGGCCATGCTGTCGGCGCCGGTGCCGCCATCCAGCGTATCCGCGCCGTCGCCACCTTCGAGCGTATCGGCGCCGCTGAGGCCGGAGAGGCTGTTGTCGCCGCCTGTCCCGGTGATGCGATTGTCGGCCGTGTTGCCGGTGCCGGTCTTCGCCTTCCCGGTCAGGACCAGGTCCTCGACCCCGGCGGCCAGCGTGAGGTTGACCGAGGCCCGCACCGTATCATGGCCGCCGAGGGCGAGTTCGACGGTCACGTCGCCGCCGCTGTCCACGACGTAGAGATCGTCGCCCGCGCCACCCACCAGGCTGTCAGCCCCCTTGCCGCCATCCAGGCTGTCGTTGCCGTCGCCGCCGACCAGGCTGTCCGCGCCCTTTCCGCCGGCGACGGAATCGCCGAAGGCCGAGCCCCGGATGCTGTCGGCGCCGCTCGTCCCCTTGACGCGGAGGCTGTCGACGCCCGCCGTCCAGTCCGCCAGCGCGAGCCAGCCGAGGTCCAGGGCGCTGGCTTCGATGAGCAGCGTGTCGACGCCCGCGGAGCCGATCACCGTGGCGACATCGGCGCCGCCGATGACGACGCTGCCGGTCAGCCTCAGCGTATGCCCGTTCAGGGCCACCTCGCCGAAGGCGCCGAGGTTGAAGCCCCCGGCATAGGTGACGTCCTGCCCCAGCACGGCCCTGGCGCCCTTGGCGACGGCCAGCGCCACGGTGCTGATCGTGCCGGTCAGCGTGGTGACGCCGCTGTCCAGCAGCAGCGTGCCGCCGCCGGAGACGGTGCCGCCCAGCGTATGGCTGCCCCTGAGGTCCAGCAGCGCGCCGCCATCGATGATGAGGGCGCCGGTATTGATGAGCGCGCCGACGATGCTGCTGATGCCCGCGGCGCTGACGGTGAGCGTGCCGTCGTTGACGACGGTCGAGGCGAATTTGCTGGTGATGTTGCCGGCCTGGACGATGGTCCATTGGGCGCCGGCGTCGTTCTGCAGGGTGCCGTACAGGCTGATCGAGCCGACCTGGGTCACCGCGCCGGAATTGCGCAGGGTCAGCGCCTGGTTCGTGGGAGAGACGAAATTGCCGCCGAAGGCGAAGTCGTCGCCGACCGTCGCGCTGCCGGTGAGCCGCAGCGTGCCGGGGCCGTCGATGACATCCTTGCCGCGCAGCACGGTGTCGGCGGAGGAGAGCGTCAGCGTGTGGCCGTTCAGGTCGACGACGTCGTTCAGCAGGGTCCCCGCGCCGCCGAAGGAAAGCCGGCCCGCATAGGTCAGGTCGGTGCCGAGGGTGACCACCGCGCCGACGAGGGTGGCCGGGAACAGGCCCGGCGGGGCCACGGCGCTCGACAGCTGGATCGCCCCGACGGTGACGGTGGTGCTGTCGATCTGCGCGCGGGCGCCATAGCCGAACAGCAGCGTGCCGGCGCCGGAGACCGTGCCGGAGAGCGTCGCCGTATCGAAGAGTCGCAGCGTGGCGCCGCCGCCGACATCGATCGTCCCCGCCCCGGTCAGCGGTGCCATAATCGCGACCTGGGTGCCGGCCCCGGTGACGGCGAGGGTGCCGGCGTTCTCGATGCTGCGGCCGTTGTTGGAGCCCCTCAGAATGCCCACGCTTGCATCGATCGTGTAGCTGCCGCCGGCGTCGATGCGCAGCGTGCCGCCGCCGAAGTCGCTGCCGAGCGTGAGGTCCTCATGCTGCACGGCGCTGCCGCCGGCGCCGATCCGCAGCGTCGCACCATTGCCGATGGCCGAGTTCCCCGGGGCGGCGCTGCCCAGGGTTGCCGTGCCCGTGACCTGCAGCGTGCCGGGCCCGTCGACACGCCCGTCGAGGATGGCGCTGCCCGACAGCGTCAGGGTGAAGCCGTTCAGCCAGAGCGCCGCCGGCGCGGGGTCGATGCTGCGCAGGGTGAAGGCGCCGCCGTAGCCGAGGTCGGTGTTCAGTGTGGCAGTGACGCTGCCGGCGTTGCCGAGGATGGTCCAGTTCGCAACGGAAAGGGTGAGGCCGGCCAGCAGACTATGGCTGGTGGAGCCGATATCGTTGCCGCCCATGACCAGCGTGCCGCCGCCATCGACGGTGCCGGGCCAGCTCGAAAAGAATGCTGCGGCAGCGGTGAAGGTGCCGGCGTCAAGCGTCAGCGTCGCCCCGGCGCCGAGGTTGATCCTCGTTCCGGTGCTGGTTCCCCCGTTCAGGATGGTCAGCCCGCCGCCGATGATGTCGAGCTGTCCGTCGACGCCGGTCAGCGTGTTGATCGTGCTGGTGCCGTCGTAGGAAACCAGGGGGGTACCGAAGACATTGAATCTGAGCCGGACGTCGTTCTGCGCGTCCGGCACGTTGGGCGGGCTGAAATCCGCATAGCCCCAGTTGTTCACGACGAACCAGTCGCCCGTGCCACCGCCCCAGACGATCATCGTGGTCATGGGTCGCGCTCCGCCCCTCGGGGTTTTCGTTAGGGCGACGCTAGCGACTCACGCCGATGTGACCAGTACCGATCTGTGTGCCGGGTCGCAGGATGTGCGAAATTTTTTCGGTCCCTGGGCTTTTCGGATGGATCTTCCAGCAGGAATTGCTCGCATAGAAGGTAGAATTTCCCTCAAATCAGCCGGAACGAGAGATGAGTCGCAACGCCGCCCGCACCGGGTGCGGCCGCGACATCCCGTCCGGCGCGCAGGACGCCGCGGCACGCTTCGTGCCGAACACCAGTACGGTCGTGCTGGCCCATGATGCCGCCGGGTCGGGGGCGAGGTCGGCGGTGACCCTGGCGACCTTCGCTGGGGGTATCCCGGTGCTGACCACGGCGGATGTCGTCGTGAGCGCGCGAGGCTGTGATTCAACACGAAGACACCAAGACACCAAGACCTGCCCGCACCTGTCAGGGCGACCCTTCGGGGCCTTCGCGGTCTTCGTGCCTTCGTGCCTTCGTGTTCAATCCGCGGCGCCCTCTTGAACCCCCCTCCCCCGATCTCCACCTCCTGAAGCGTCAGGGTCGCCCTCGGGGGCCCTGGCGCGGATCGCCTCTCTGCCGGTGCCCGAACGGGGCCGGTCGTCACGATCCGCCGGCACAACTGGACCTTGCTTCCATCAAGGAGGTTCCGCGTCATGAACGCACTCGACTTCTCCCCGCTGTTCCGGACCGCCATCGGCTTCGACCGCCTGGCCCGT
>JAIYAI010000272.1 GCA_027489135.1 Acetobacteraceae bacterium | reverse complement strand
GCCAGGCCGGCGGCATCACGCTTTCGGAGAATGGCGGCCACCATGCCTCGGCGACCATCGCCAAGGTCGAGGGCAATGACGACGCCTACAAGACCCAGGGCATCCGCTCCGACAATGACGGGCTGAAGCTGCGCGACATGTCCTTCCTCGATGCGGTCGACGAGTTCGGCGACGGCATCCAGCTGCAGATCCTGACCGTCTTCCCGACCCTGGTGCTGCAGCAGACCCACAATTCGCTGGCGATCCGGCATTTCCTGCCCAAGGGCACGGACCGGATGAACCTGGAATGGACCTATCTCGGCTTCACGGACGACACGCCGGAGATGCGCCGGCGTCGCCTGAAGCAGGCGAATCTGGTCGGGCCCGCCGGCTTCATCTCGCTCGAGGATGGCTGCATCGGCGGCTTCGTGCAGCGCGCGGTCGAGACCGCGGAGGACGAGGAGGCCGTGGTCGAGATGGGCGGCCGCACCGTGGAGACGGTGGCGACGCGCGCGACGGAGGTCGCGGTCCGCGGCTTCTGGCAGATGTACCGGGGCCTGACCGGGCTGTGACCGCGATGGACGACGCCGCGCTGCTGATGCGCCTCGCCGCGCTCAACACCGCCTATGCCAGCGTGATCGACACGAACCGGCTGGAGGAATGGCCCGACTTCTTCACCGAGGACGGCTTCTACCGCATCACCAGCGCGTCGAACCACGCGCGCGGCATGCAGGCCGGGATCGTCTATGCCGACAGCCGGGACATGCTGCATGACCGCGTCTTCGCGCTGCGCCGCGCCAACATCTACGAGGCGCAGACCTACCGCCACGTCGTCGGCATGCCGCAGGTCCTGGGCCGCGACGCCGATGGCGTGATCCGGGCGGAGGCGCCCTTCCTGGTGGTGCGCACCATGCGCGACGGCACGATGAGCCTCTTCGCCGCCGGCCGCTACCTCGACCGCCTGGTCGAGCGGGAGGGCCGCCTGCTCTTCGCCGCGCGGGAGGCGATCTGCGACAGCCCGAACTTCGACACGCTGCTGGCGATCCCGCTGTGAGAAAGGGGGGCAAGACGCCCCCCTCCCCTCTCACCCCTTGATGGTCAGCAGCGGCATCAGCTTCGCCACCGGCGCCGCGAGCCCCGCATCGGCGCATGTCTCCATCGCCGGCAGCACGGGCTTGTAGTTGCCCGGCGCCTCCTCCAGCAGCGTCCGGCGCAGCTCCTCCGCGACATCGCGGCGGACCCGCGCGAGGTCGACCTTGGTCACCACGCGCAAGGCGCGCAGGTCAGCGGGGTCGCCGCGCCGCCCCTCGCCGCGCGCCACCACCCGCCCCGCGCCATGCGGCGCCGAGCACAGCGCCTCCGCATTGCCGAGGCCCCGCAGCAGGTAGCTGGCATCGCCCATGCTGCCCGGCACGATCACCGGGTGCCCGTCCGGGAAGACCGGGTCCCACGGGTCGTGGTCCGCCGGGCAGGCGCCCTTGCGGTGGATGACGCGCGTGCCCTCCGCCCAGGCCAGGTTGTGCGGCGCGTCGTAGACGAGTCGCGCGTCCACCTCGCGCCCCACGGCGCGGGACAGCACCTCGACTGCCAGCGCGCCCAGCATCAGCCGGTTCACGACGGCGAAGTTGGCCGCCAGCCCCATGGCCGAGAGATAGGCCCGCCCATGCGCCGCCTGCGGGCCCGCCAGCGGCAAGGGCAGGTAGCCATGCGCCGGCATCGGCAACCCCGCGGGATGGATCCGTCGCGCGAGGTCGCAGAAGTGCAGCCCCACCGCGCTGCCGAGGTCGAGCGAGCCGGTATGCACCATCACCGCGACATGGCCGCGCCGGAGCCCCCAGTCCCAGGCGACCCGGCGGTCGAGGCACTCCTCCACCCACTGGATCTCGCAGAAATGGTTGCCGCCACCGATGCTGGCGATGGCCGCGTCCCGGCTGACACCGCCGCTGCCGCGGACGTAGTCGGCGAAGGCCCAGAGGTCCTCGGTCGGCCAGCCGCCGCCGCGATGGGTGCGCGCCAGGTCCCGCTCCAGCGCCGCGGGGTCGAGCCGCCGCCAGATCCCGCCGCCGCCGGGCGGGGCACGCAGCCCCGCCGCGCCCTCGCGCAGGATCGCGGCGCGCCCGGCCTCGTCGAGCGGGATGTCGCGCCCGCCTTCGAAGAAGGCGTGGCGCAGCATGCCGTCGAGCCGCGGGCCGATGGCGTCGAACTCCTCCCGCGTCAGGTCGGTGGCGACCAGACGCATGCCGCAGCCGATGTCGCTGCCCGCGGCGCGCGGAAAGACGAGGCCCTCGGTCTCCAGCACGGTGCCGACGGGGATGCCGGCGCCGCGATGGAAATCCGGGGTGAAGACGGCGCGGTGCACGGCGCCGCCGCCGCGCGCGCCGAAGCCGCCCGCGTCGTCCAGCGCGCGCACGCTCAGGGCGATGCCGGAGAGGCCGCCGAGGGAGGCGATGCTGGCGCGGTCGATCGGGACGCGCGCATTGGCATAGAGCATCGCGTCGAGACCGGAGGGGTTCTCGATGCGCAGGCGATTGTCGTCGATACGGATGGCCTCGACGGCACACCGCTTGGCGTCAGTGAAGGCCCTGACGCGGGCCGGGTTGGTGGTCACGGGATGGGTCCGTTCGTGCTGATCGTGGGTCAGCAGCCGCGGCAACACGACGGAGGCGCGCCTTGTGCCTGGAAGGCGCGGCGCGGGTCAAGGAAAATGGTTACGCGCCGAGCCCGGCGACGCGATCCGCCAGCATCTGCCGCGGCACCGGCAGGCCGCGCGCGGCGAAGACCTCCCGCGCCAGAAAATGCCCGGTCAGCCGCAGCCCCGCGCTCCAGGCCGCGGGGCCGGCGCGGTCATTGGCCCGCTCGCGCTCCGGCGCCAGCAGGAAGGCCGGCAATGGCAGCAGGCGCTCCCGGTACGCACCCGCCGCAGCCTCGGTCACCGCCCGGCCGGTGCGCGGCGAGACGAAGGCCAGCCCTTCCGCCTCCCCGGTCACCGCGCAGCGCGCGAGGTCGAGGCCGTAGCCGAGCTCGGTCAGCAGCATCGCCTCCCATCGGACGTAGTCGGCGACGACCCGCTCCGCGCCGCCAGCCAGTTGCGCGATCAGCCCGACCAGGCCGTGGAACACCGCCGGATGCGCCTGGCGCTCCGGCAGCGCGCCCTCCGCCACGGCGCAGGCGGCAGCGAGCAGCGCCAGGGCCAGCGGGTCCTCCATCGCCAAGGCGGCCGCGGGATGCGCCAGTTCGCCGCGCAGGCTGCCGAGCTGCTCCGCCAGCCGCGCGACCCAGCGCGCCTCCACCAGGTTGCCCACCTGCCAGACCGCCGCCTGGCCGCGCGACGCACCGCCGCGCACGAGGCCCGCATGCCGGCCCTCGGCCTCGGTCAGGACGGTGACGACGGCGCCGCCCTCCCCATGCGGGCGGGCGGACAGCACCACGGCGGGGGCCTGCCATTCCATGGGCCCTATATGGGGATCAGCCCCGGTAGTCCGCGAAGAGATCGGTGGAGAGGTAGCGCTCCCCGGTCGAGGGCAGGATCACCACGATCATCTTCCCCGCCATGGTCGGCTGGCGCGCCAGCTCCAGCGCCGCCCAGACATTGGCACCGGAGGAGATGCCGCAGAGGATCCCCTCCTCCTTCATCATCCGCTGCGCCGTGGCGATGGCGTCCTCGTTGGTCACCTGGATGATCGCGTCGAACAGCTTCACATCTACGATACCGGGGATGAAGCCGGCGCCGATGCCCTGAATCTTGTGTGGACTGTGCGTGCCGCCGGAGAGCACCGGGGAGTTGGTCGGCTCCACCGCGAAGGCCATAAAGCCTGGCTTGCGCTGACGCAGCGCCTGGGTGACGCCCGTGATGGTGCCGCCGGTGCCGACGCCGGCGACGATGGCGTCGACCTCGCCGTCGGTGTCCGCCCAGATCTCCTCGGCCGTGGTGCGGCGATGCACCTCGGGGTTCGCCGCATTCTCGAATTGCTGCGGCATGAAGTGCATGGCGGGATCGCGGGCGATGATCTCCTCGCACTTCGCCAGCGACCCCTTGATGCCGAGCGGCGCGGGGGTGAGTTCCAGTTCGGCGCCGAGCGCGCGCAGCAGGGCCCGGCGCTCCACGCTCATGCTCTCCGGCATCACCAGGATGCACTTGTAGCCCTTCACCGCGGCGACGCCGGCGAGGCCGATGCCCGTGTTGCCAGAGGTGGGCTCGACGATGGTCATGCCGGGCCGCAGGCGTCCGTCGCGCTCCGCCGCCTCGATCATGGCAAGCCCGATGCGGTCCTTCACCGAGGAGAGCGGGTTGAAGAACTCGCACTTGGCGACGACGGTCGCGCTCGCCCCGGCTGTGACCTTGTTCAGGCGGACGAGCGGCGTGTTTCCGATCAGGGCGGTCATGTCGGCGGCGATACGCATGGGATCTTCCTGCTTTTTCGGGCGGCGATGATGCACGGGAATGCGGCAGCGGGCGAGGGTGGCGCAGCGACGGGCAGGGGATGCCCGCGACGACGGCAGTCCTGCTGCGCAGGGACGGCCTTGGCTCATTGCCGCGCTGGCACACGGATTGCGTGACGGGAACCAGCGCAGCGCCGCCCCGCAGGGCCGGCAGCTTCGGTAGGCGTGCCACCCATGCAGAAGGGGGCGGCGGCCGCCCGGCCGCATCCGCCCCGCGGAGGGCGACATCCATGTGCGAGCGCGACGGAACCCTGGGCCAGACCGATTTCCAGGCGATGGGCCGATCCTTCAAGCCGAGCCGCCGGAACATCCTGCGCGCCACCGGCGCCGCGGCGCTCACCTTCGGCATGTTCGGCCATGACGCCATGGCCCAGGCGCGTGCCAGCAGCCTGAAGTCCACCCACGGAACGGGCTTCTGCAACCTCAACCTGTTCCTGGCGCATTCGCTGCAGGCGGCGAAGGCGGACGGGGTCGAGATCCAGTTCGTCAACACGCCGACCTTCGCCGAGCAGGTGACCTTCCTCGGCATGGGGCAGGTCGATCTCGGCCTGATGCCCTACACCTCCTTCGTCGCGCTGTTCAACGCGGGGGCGCCGGTGAAGATCATCGCCGGTGGCGGCGTCGAGGGCTGCGGCATCGTCGCGCGGCCCGGCCTGACCACGCCGGCCAGCCTGCGCGGCAAGACCCTCGGCACCTTCCAGCTCGATACGCTGGAGGTGATGCCCTACGACTACCTGAAGAAGCACAACATCAGCTTCCGTGACGTGCGCGTCCGCTACATGGGCAACACGCCGGAGGCGGTGGAGGCCTTCAAGGCCGGCGCCATCGACTGGATCTGCACCATCGAGCCCTACGCCACAGCGCTGGTGAACGAGGTGCGCGGCGCCACGCTGCTCTCCGACGGGCGCGACATCTACGGGCCGAACTACACGGACTGCGTGCTGGCCTGCCGGTCGAACCTGATCCAGACCCAGCCCGCCGCGCTGAAGGCCGTGATCAAGGGCATGATGACCGCCCAGCTCATGGCCGAGACCAAGCAGGAGGAGACCCTGCAGCGCCTCGTCGGCACCTACTACAAGACCTCGATGGAGAACGCCCGCGTCGCCATGTCGAAGCAGCCGGCGGTGGTGGATGCGCGCAGCCAGACCGACTTCATC
>JAIYAI010000653.1 GCA_027489135.1 Acetobacteraceae bacterium | reverse complement strand
TCAGCTCGGAGCGGTCGTAGAAGAAGGCGATCTTCACGCCCGGGGGCAGCTGCCGCTCGATCGCCGGAAGCTTGGCTTTCACGCCATCGACCACGGTGCGGGCATTGGCGCCGCGCAGCGCCAGCACGAGCCCCCAGACCGCCTCACCTTCGCCGTTGCGGGTCACCACGCCGTTGCGCGGCAGGGCGCCGAACCGCACCTCGGCCACGTCGGCGACACGCACGACGCCGCCGGGCCGCGCCGCGACGACGATGGAGCGGACATCCTCGAGGTTCTGGATGCGCCCCTCGGCGCGCACCAGCAACGCCTCCTCGGCATGCGTCACGCGGCCGGCGCCGTCGTTGCGGTTGTTGCCCTCCAGCACGCGGCGGAGCTGCTCGGTGGTGATGCCGCGCGCCGCCATGGCGGCAGGGCTCGGCACGACCTCATAGGTGCGGACGAAGCCGCCGAGCGTGTTCACGTCGGCGACGCCGGGCACGCTGCGGAGGACGGGCCGGATCACCCAGTCCATCAGCGTGCGCTGCTCCTCGACCGACAGGCTCGGCGCGTCGAGGGTGAACATCAGCATCTCGGCCAGCGGCGTGATGATGGGTGCGAGCCCGCCATCCACCCCGTCCGGCAGATCGGGGCGGACCTGCTGCAGGCGCTCGTTCACCTGGGCGCGGGCCCAGTAGATGTCGGTCCGCCCGCCGAACTCGAAGGTCATCAGCGTCACGGAAAAGCGCGTCGTGGAACGCATCCGGACCAGGTCCGGGATGCCCTTCATCGCCACCTCGATCGGCACGGTGACGCGGGTCTCGAGCTCCTCCGGCGTCAGGCCGGGGGCGCGCATGGAGACCAGCACCTGGGTCGGCGCGACATCGGGGAAGGCGTCGATCGGCAGGGCGCGGTAGGCCATGAAGCCCCAGGCCGCGATGACCACGGCGCCGAGCAGCGCGAGGAAGCGCTGCCGCAGCGCCAGCGAGACGAGGGCGTTGAACACGGCGGCTCAGCTCCCCTCGGCCTGCACGAGCTCGGCCAGCAGGGTCAGGATGCCGCGGGAGGCAACCTGGTCGCCGGCGCGGAGATTGCCGGAGGCGACGGTGATGTTCTGCGGCCCCTCCGCCAGCACCTGCACGGGCTGCGCGGCGAAGCCGTCCGCGGTGCGCAGGAAGACCCATTGCCGGTCGCGGTGGCGCACAACGCTGTTCGCCGGCACGCGCCACTGCGCGGTGTTCGGCAGGCGGAGACCCACCGCGACCGTCACCGCCTGGCCGGGGCGGAGGTTCTCCGACCCCTCCAGCACCTCGGCGACGGCGGTGACCGACTGCGTCGCCGTGTCGACGCTGCGGCCGAGGCGGAGCAGGCTGCCCTCCACCCCCTGGGCCGGAATGGCGATGCGCACCGCCTGCGCGATCGCGGCCGCGCGGCTGACCGGGACCTGGATGTTGATCCAGAGCGGGCGGAGGCGCGCCACGGTGAAGATCGGCGCCGCCTGCGCCACGCGCTCGCCCGGCTGCGCCTGCCAGTTCAGCACGACGCCGGACGACGGCGCGAGGATCTCCAGCGTGGGCGAGATGCGGCGGTTCTCGCGCAGCGCGCGGAGCTGCGCCTCGCCCATGCCGTAGAGGGCGAGAAGCTGTTCGCGCTCCGACAGCACGGCGGCGGCGGCCTCGGCCTCGGCGCGGGTGGTCAGCAGGCGGCGCTCGGCGATGATCCTTTCGCGGAACATCTGCTCGTCGCGCTTCAGCTTCTCCCGCACCAGCGTGTCGTTGGCCAGGGCTTCGAGGAAGAAGCGCTGCGCCTCCACGAGGTCGGTCGAGCGCATGCGGGCGATCGGCTCCCCGGCCCGCACGGACTGGTCGGGCGGCACGTAGAGCGCCTCGATCAGCCCGCCGGCGGGTGCGGCGACAACGCGCAGCTGCGCGGGCGGCACCACCACGGTGCCGGGCAGCAGCAGTTCGGGTACGCCGCTGTCGGGCTCGACACGAGCGACTTCGATGCCGGCGGAGCGGATCTGCCGCTCATCCATCTTGATCGGCACGCCGCCGCGCGGCACGGGCGGCGCGCCTGTCGGGGCCTGCGCGGCCGACAGGCCAGGCCAGAACAGCATAGCCAGCAGGAATGCGGCCGCGGGCATGACCCGCAGTCCGTCCGATGCAAGTCGCACGGCGTCCTTACCCCCTCGATCAGCCCGGGCCGAAGTCGGACGCATGGCTCAGCGTCCGGGGCCGGGCGACACGCAGGTTGCCGGGCAATGCTGATGGCTCAACAGGTTCCGTCACGCGCGGAACGTGCCGCCTTGGGGCGGTCTGCAGCGCCGGCCATCGCGCGGCTAGATGGACAGTCCTTAACCCGGTTCAAGCCCCACGTCATGCCCAACGATGGTCGCGGACTCGCGAAGCTTCGCGTCACGGCGCCGCGCAGCGTCCTTTCATGCCGACGGCACGCGCGCCGTGGCGGCATTTCGGCTACTCAGCCTTCGCCATGCAGTCCGCCGCGCCGGCGACCGACGACCTGATCCCGCCCATGCCGCCGCGCCTCACGGCACGGCTGCCAGCGCTCGCCCTGCTGCAGCGCTTCCGGGAGGACATGCTCTCCGTCTGGCACGAGCGGCATTTCGAGGAACCGGTCTTCCCGACCCGGCTGCTCACGCGGCGCGCCCTGGTCTGCAACAGCCCGGAGACGGTGCACGCCGCCTTCGTCGCGCAGAACGACGCGCTGGAGCGGAAATCGCCGCAATTGCGCCACGCCCTGGAACCGCTGATCGGCGACGGGCTGTTCATCTCGGACGGGCTGACCTGGCGGGCGCGCCGCAAGGTGGTGGCGGCGGTGACGCATCGCGCGCGGCTGGCGGAGATCGCGCCGGGCATGACCGAGGTGGTCGCGGCGCATCGCGCGGCCTGGGCGACGCTGGGGCCGGGGGCGGCGGTGGAGATGCAGGCGGAGATGGGACGCCTCGCCGCCATGGTGATCTGCCGCACCCTCTTCGGCGCCGTCGCGACCGAAGCCGACGCGGCCGAGGTCGCCTCCGCCTTCACCGCCTATCTCGCGCGCGTGGCGGGGGAGGACTTGCCCTCCCTGCTCGGCCTGCCGGACTGGTTCCCACGCCTGCAGGGCTTTCGCGTGCGGGCGGAGGTGGCGCGCATCCATGCCGTGCTGCGGCGCCTGGTCGCGGCGGCGCTGGCGGAGGCGGGGCCATCCCTGGTGCGGTCCATGGCGGCGGAAGGCGGCTTCGACGCCACCGCACTGCGCGACGAGGCGGCGACCCTGATCCTCGCCGGGCATGAGACCACGGCGAACCTGCTGGGCTGGGCCTGGTACCTGCTGAGCCGGGACGCAGCCTCCGCCTCCCGGCTGCGGGCGGAGGCGCGGGCCGCGCTGGCCGGGCGCACGGCGACGCTCGAGGACCTGCCGGCGCTGCCCTTCACCCGCGCGGTGCTGGAGGAGACGCTCCGCCTCTACCCGCCCGTCGCGCTGCTGGCGCGGCAGGCACTGCGGCCCGTGGAGATCGCGGGGCACGCCGTGCGGCGCGGCGACATGGTGCTGGCGCTGCCCTGGCTGCTGCATCGCCACCGCGCGCTGTGGGAGGCGCCGGACGCCTTCCGCCCCGCGCGCTTCCTGCCCGGCGCGGCGCCCATCCCGCATCACGGCTTCATTCCCTTCGGCCTCGGCCCGCGGGTCTGCACGGGGTCACACTTCGCGCTGGCCGAGGCCATGATCGCGCTGGCGACGCTGGCGCAGGACGTGGCGCCGCGTCTCGCGCCGGGGGCAGAGATCCGGCCGGTCTGCCGCCTCTCGCTGCGGCCCGGCGAGCGGCTGCCGATGCTGCTGGATCCCGCACCTTGAGTTGGCGCGCCGCCGTCTCCGCCGCGCTGGAACGCGGGCTGTTCCACCCGCTGCGCGTCGTGCCCAGTTCCTCCGGCAGCGCGCTCGGCGCCTGGCTCGGGCGGCGTGTGGTGCCCGGGCTCTACCCGGTGGCGACGGCACGGGCGCGGGCGGCGCTGCGGCGGCTGCGGCCCGACCTCGAGGCCGAGGCGGCGCTGGCGGAGGCTTGGGCCAACATCGCCGCGAGCTTCGCCGAGATGCCGCGCATCCTCGGCTTCTGGGAGGAAGGGCGCGTCGCGGTCGAGGGCACGCAGCATCTCCTCGACGCGCGCGCCGCCGGGCGCCCGGTGATCTGCGCCGGGCTGCACACCGCGAACCCGGAGGTGCTGGGCCTGACCCTGGCGAAGCTTGGGCTGCGACCCGTCGGCGTGGCGGTGCGCCAGCCCAGCGATTTCCGCGAGCGGGTGATCACCGATATCCGCCTGCGCGGCGGCGGGCGGATGATCCTCGCCGACCGCGGCGCGATGCGCCCCGCCATCGACCTGCTGCGCACGCGCCCCGTCGCGGAGACGCTGCTGTTCTGGATGGACGAGCATGTCGAGGGCGCACCGCGCGGCCCTTCGCTCGGCCGCGCGGCGCTGCCGGCGAATGGCAACATGGCGATGGCGGGGCGCCTCGCGCGGCTGACCGGGGCGGCGGTGGTGCCGGGCTACGTCACCCGGCTGCCGGGGGCGCGCTTCGTGACGCGCTTCCTGCCGCCGGTGGAATTCGCGGGCGCGGGCGGGCGGCTGGAGGATGCGGCGGCGATCGACGCGGTGGTCGAGCCGGTGATCCGGGCGATGCTGCCGCAGTGGCACCATCTGGTGCATGTGCGGGACGACTAGACCATGGTCCGCGCACACAGAAGCGCGGATCATGGTCTAGGCTCCTGATTTGTCGCGTGATTCACGCCTTCGGTGATTCCACCGCCGGCGATCACGCTCTAAGCGGTGCCGAAGACCTCCGCCGGCGGCTTCCCGGCGCGCCTGAGGTCGCCGCGCCTGACTGTCACGCCGCGCCGGTCGAGATAGTCCAGCACCTGGATCGCCAACTGCCGCCCCGCGCCGGTGCGGTCGCGGTACTGCGCGGCGCTGAACTCCGCGGCGCCGAGGGCGTGCGCGATCGCCGCCATCTCCAGCAGCGCCTCGCGCAGGAAGAAGCGGTCCGGCGCGGCCTCGATGACCAGGCCGGCGCGCGCGAAGCCCTTGCAGTGCTTCCGCAGCGCGGGGTCCGGCGTGCCGGTGGCGGTGGCGAGCTCCCGGAGCAGCGGCGGCTGGTGCGGCGTCGCGGCGAGCAGCGGGCGGATGGCGTCCCAGATCCGCTGCGCCTCTCCGGCCAGGCCGCCGCGATGCTGAGGGTCGTGCAGCAGATGCGCCGATTGCGCGACGGCGCCGCCGGCCAGCAGATGCGCCAGCAGCGCGGCGAAGGCCGGGCGCGGCAGGCGCGTGGGCAGGGCGAGGCGCAGCGCCTCCGCCGTCATCCCCGGCGCGTCGGGCGTCTTCGTGTGGAAGGCGTCGAGGGTCGCGCGCGCGTCGCGTTGCAGCGCCGCGAGACGATCGGGCAGCGCGAGATGGCCCTCCGTTGCGACCGCATCGGGAACCAGTGCGGCAAGGCCGTCCGGCGTCAGCCCCCAATCGGAGAGCAGCACGGCGCGCGGGGTCAGCCAGGGGGGCTCGGCCAGCAGGCCGCGCAGCGCCGCGCTGCGCTCTGGCGCGGCCATGGAGCGCAGCGCCGCAAGGCGCGCGGGGCGGCGGCGATGCCGCTCCGGCGCGCGCGGGTCGAGGATGCGGCCGCCGGCGAGAGTGCGGCTGGCGCTGGTGTCGCGCAGCACGATGCGGTCGCCATGGCGCAGCGGCAGCGGACGGTCGAGCACGAGTTGCACCAGGCCCTGCTCGCCCGGCCGCAGCGTCTCCGGCGCCAGCACCACCACGCGCGCGGCGACC
>JAIYAI010000194.1 GCA_027489135.1 Acetobacteraceae bacterium | reverse complement strand
GCACGAGGCGGTCGAGCCTCGGGATGCGGGCCTTGTCCCAATAGGCCTCGTTGCGCACCAGCACGGCCCGCTGGCGCGGCACGATGTCCTGCACCTTGAAGGGCCCGGTGCCGGAGGGCTGGCGGCTGAAAGCCTCCCAGCCGCCGAGCTTCCGCCACTGCGCCGGACTCGAGATGTGCAGGAACACCACCTGGTCGGGCATCGAGGCATCCGGCGCATCGCTGCCGATCGCCACCGTGTGGGAATCGATCTTCCGCCAGGTCTTGATGCTGGGAATGCGGAAGGCGAGGGTCAGGCGCTGCTGCGGGTCGTATTGCGGCGCCTCGCGCACCAGCAGCTTCTCGATGTTCCAGATCACCGCATCGGCGTCGAAGGCCGAGCCGTCGTGGAAGACCACGTCGCGCCGGAGTTCGAAGATCCATTCCTTCGGGTTCTCGGGATTGGGGTAGTACTTCTGCGCCAGTGCGGGGACGATTTCGGGGATCGTCTGGTCCTGGGTCAGGTTCCAGTAGACCAGGCTGTCGTAGATGGTGAACCCCATCCAGCGGATGCCCTCGGCGCCCTGGTCCGGCGCGCCGCGGGCGGTCGGGATGTCGGCCAATGTCATCCCGATGCGCAACTCGCCGCCGCGTCCGGGGGTCTGCGCCTGCGCCGCCGGCGCCAGCGCAAGGCCGGCGCCGAGCACCAGGCCCTGGCGTCGTGTGATTGGCGTCATCGGTGCGGTCTCCTGCCGTTGCCTGCAGGGTGCGGCGCGCGGTTCCCGGCCGCGGTCCGGCGCGGAAACCTCCGCACCAGCGATGCTGCACCCCGGGCGAAAGGGCAGTCCAGGCAGGGCGGCAGGGCAAGCGCCGGACCGGGGACAAATCGCCGTTCGGGACAGGCTGCGCCCAGCCCGCAGGCAATCTGCCAACGGGGCTGGTCAGGGAACGGGCCACGCGGTGTCACCGCGGCGGCCGCAACCCCCGCCCCGGCATCACCGCGGTGTCCCCGAACTTCGCCCGCAGCGTCTCCACCGCCTGCCACCGCGCCGCGCGGCGCGGCGCCTCGGGGTCGGCGAGGTCGCCGCGATCGGCCTCCGCCGCCGGCGCCAGGGGCTGCGCGCCGATGCCGATCAGCCGGAAGGCCGTGCCGTCCGCCTCCTTCGCCAGCAGCGGCCGTGCCGCGGCGAACAGCGTCTCCGGCAGGGTCGTCGGCGCCGGCAGGCGGGCGTTGCGGGTGCGCAGCGCGAAGCCCGCCGTCTTCAGCTTCAGCACCACCCCGGCGGCGGCGAGATCCTTCTCGCGCAGCCGGCGGGACAGCTTCTCGCACATCCGCCACAGCGGCGTCTCCAGCGCGTCCAACCCCGCGAGGTCACTCTCGAAGGTCGTTTCCGCGCTGATGCTCTTCGTCTCGCGCTCCGGCGTCACCGCGCGGCTGTCCTCCCCGCGTGCCCGGGCGGCGAGGCCGGGTCCCTCCTCCCCGAAGCGCCGCGCCGCCTCCTTCGGCTCGAGCGCCGCCAACTGCCCGAGGCGCGTGATCCCCGCCGCTTCCAGCCGCCGGGCCAGCGCGGGCCCGACGCCGGGCAACAGCGTCACGGGCTGCGGCGCCAGCCAGTCCCGCGCCTCCGCCGCGCCCAGCACCGCGAAGCCGCGCGGCTTGTCGCGCTCCGCCGTCAGCTTCGCCAGCAGGCGGTTCGGCGCGAGGCCGATGGAGATGGTCACCCCCACCTCCCGCTCCACCTCGCGCGCGAGGCGTGCCAGCACCACCGCCGGCGGCGCCTTGTGCAGCGCCTCTGTCCCCCGCAGGTCCATCACCGCCTCGTCGATCGAGAGCGGCTGGAGCAGCGGCGTCAGCGCCTCCATCAGCGCGCGGATGCGGCGCGCCGCGGCGACGTATTTCGCCATGTCCGGCTTGATGACGACGGCGTCCGGGCAGGCCCGCAGCGCCTTGAACATCGGCATGGCGCTGCGCACGCCGCTGGTGCGCGCGATGTAGCAGGCGGCCGAGACGACGCCGCGCCGTCCGCCGCCGACAATGACCGGCTTCGCCGCAAGCTCCGGTCGGTCGCGCTTCTCGACGCTGGCATAGAAAGCATCGCAGTCGACATGCGCGACGGTCAGCGCGAAGAGGTCCGGGTGGCGCACCAGGCGCCGGCCGCGGCAGGTGGGGCAGACGGGCGCCTCCACCGGGATCGCGGCGCAGCAATCCCGGCAGAGCGCCGGCATCAGCCGCGCCGCAGGAAGGGCTGGGCCGCCAGCCAGGCGAGGGGCACGAGCCCGACCGCCTGCTCCGCCAGCGACCGCGGCACCCGTTCCATCGCCGGCGCCAGCAGGGTGAAAAGCAGCCCAAGCAGCACCTCCGCCCCGACCACCAGCCCGACGGCGCCGAGCGCCGCCGCCCAGGGCACCGCGGGCGGCGGCCGCAGCGCCAGGCGCGCGGCGAGCGCGATCACGGCCATGAGCAGCACGGCCTCCAGCGACGCCGCGGCGAGGCCGCCCATTGCAGGTGCCAGCACGAGTTCGCGGATCGGCCCCAGCAGCATTCCGGCGGCGAAGGCATAGCCGCCGAGGCGGAGGCCGGCGGTCAGCGACGGGCCCATCACGCGGCGACCAGCAGCGGTGCGCGCTGCGCGATCAGCGCATCCAGCGCGCCCTTCGACGTCGCCAGGCCCAGGGAGATGCACAGGAGATTCATCAGCGGCCACCAGGCAAGCGGATCGGCGAAGGCTGCCGCCGTGAGCCCGGACCCGAAGGCCAGGAAGCCGGCGGCGACCCAGCTCGGCCGCGGCAGCAGCGCCGCCCGCACACGCTCCGGCAGGCCGATCAGAAGGGCTCCCTGCACGAGCAGCAGCACGATGCCGGCCGGCTGCAGCAGCCAGGTGAGCGCTTCGATGGCCGCCACGCGCGGCGTATGCCCATACGCCATCAGACCCAGGGCGGTCGCTGCAGCGCCGAGTGCCAGCGCGAGGAGGAGACGCATCGTCATGGCCCGGATCACCATCCGCCAGTCCATGGTCGTCGCCCGGGCCGGGCGCTGATGCCGCTGTGCGGTGACGGCCCCAGCGACAAGCGCCACAGAGAAGCCGAGCAGCGCGTCTATGGCGAGGTGCGGCAAGGCCAGTCCGTGCATGAACACTGCCAGCATCAAGCCGGCCCCGAGCACGCCGTAGCCTGCGACCACCCAGCGGTCGGTGGCCGCGAGCGCATCGGCCACCAGGTGCGTTCCACCGAAAAGGAAGCCGCAGAATAGGACACTACTCAGTGCCCTGCGGGCGAAGCTCTGCTGGCCAAACGCCCCCGCCTCTGCCGCAAACCAGAACACGCCGATCATCATTGCGAGCAGCGACAGGAATGCGATCGCGACATACATCGCCATGCGATCCGAGGGTCGGGTCATGTGCCGTCCCATAGCCTTGCCGCTCCCAGCACGCCGGAACTGTCGCCATGCCGCGCCCGCAGCAGCGGCGTCGTCACCGCATCGGAGAACACCCACTCCCCCCACAGCGCCGGCACACGCTCATAAAGATGCGCCATGTTCGACAGCCCGCCGCCGAGGACGATGCAGTCGGGGTCGAGGATGTTCATCACCGCCGCCAGCGCGCGCGCCAGCCGATGCGCATGCCGCTCCAGCGCCGCCGCGGCCACCGTATCCCCCGCCGCCGCGCGTGCTGGCAGGCCGGAGGCATCGCGCTCCCCGGGCCCATCAGCATCGGCCGCGAGCCCCGGCCCGCTCAGGATGGTCTCGAGGCATCCCACCCGGCCGCACCAGCAGGTTGCGCCGGGAAACTCCTCCGGCCGCATCCAGGGCAGCGGGTTGTGGCCCCATTCGCCGCCGATGCGGTTGCGCCCCTCATGGATCCGGCCGTCCTTCACAATGCCGGCACCGACGCCGGTGCCGAGGATGACGGCGAAGACCGTCCCATACCCCGCCCCTGCGCCGTCCGCCGCCTCGCTCATCGCCAGGCAATTGGCGTCGTTGGAAAGGCGCACGGGCCGCCCCAGCCGTGCCGCCAGGTCCTCGTCCAGCCGCCCGCCGTTGAGCCAGGTGGAGTTCGCTCCGCGCACCAGCCCGGTGGTCGGAGAAGGGCTGCCGGGGATGCCGACGCCCACGGTGCCGCGCCCGCCGAGCTCCGCCTCCGCGCCTTCGACGAGGGCGGCGATGCCCTCGATCACGCCGCGGTAGTCGGGCGCGGTGGGGGCGCGGCGGCGCAGCAGCACGGCACCCGAGGCGTCGAGTGCCGCGACCTCCGTCTTGGTGCCGCCGAGGTCGATTCCGATGCGAAGCATGGCCCGAGGTGTGGGCACCGGCCTGCCGGCCTGCAAGGTCACCGCACGCCACGCTGATAGAAGGAGGCCGCCGCGGGATGCAGCGGCACCGGCCCGGCGTCCCGGGCGCGGGTGCGGTTGATCTGCAGCGCCGCCGGCCCGCCCTGCGCCGCGATGCCGGGCGCGGTGAAGAGCAGGCCGAGAAGCGCCTCCACCTCCTCCGGCCGGAGCGCATCGGTCGCCAGCAGCAGGGCGGAGGTGCCGAGGCTCGGCACCGCCTCCGTCTGGCCGGGATAGGTGTGGGCCGGGATCGCCAGCGGCCGCAGCGGCGCACCCTCGGTGGCGCCGGCGATGGCGGCGGCATCGAGCGGCAGCAGGCGGAAGGGCGCGGTATCGGCGATCCGCTGCACTGCCTGGGCCGGCGCCAGGGTCACCCAGACCCAGGCGGCGATGCGGCCACTGGCCAGGGCCGCCGCGGCCTCCTCGGGCGCCAGCGCGATACGCGGCCCGTCCAGCTCATGCGCCGCCAGCACGATCTCGGCCGTGGCCCGCGCGCCGGACCCGGCCACGCCGACGCCGAGCGCCTTGCCGGCGAGGTCCGCCATGCGCCGCGCCGGCGAGGCTGCCGGCACCACCACATGCACCACCTCCGGGTAGAGCGCCGCCAGCGCCCGCACCCAGGGCAGCGACGGGATCTCCACCCCCGGCGCGCCGCGGCCCTGCTGCGCCAGCGCCGCCACATCGCCCTGGGCGAGGGCGAGCACGGCCGTCCCGTCGGCAAGCAGGCGCAGGTTCTCGACGCTGCCGGCCGAGGGCAGGGCGAGGATCATCGGCCCACCGGCCGCCACGGGGCGGCTCGCCCCGGCAATGGCGGCGGCGAGGCGGGCATATTCCGTCCCCGGCGCGCCGCCGGCCAGCGGGTAGCCGCGCTCCATCCGGGTCAGGCGCCCCTCGATATGCCGCCAGGCGATGGCGAGTTCCTGCTCGATCACCGGCGCCGCCGCCCCGCCCGCGGCGCGCGGGCCGCTGGTCAGCGCCGTCTCGATCGCGGCGAGCAGGCGCAGCGCCTTGCCGCCCGGCCCGTCGAGGTTCACCGGCGCGCCCGGCGTCGGGCCGGCGGCCAGTGGCACCCAGGCATCGCCGTCCCGCCTCAGGCGGATCGCGCCGTTGGCGCCGAGCATATCGCCGGCGCGGTTGCCGCCCGGCTTCGCG
>JAIYAI010000324.1 GCA_027489135.1 Acetobacteraceae bacterium | reverse complement strand
CTGATGGTGCTGACCCGCCCCGAGAGCCCGCTCAGGAGCTTCGAGGACCTCGTGGCCGCGGCCCGGCGCGACGGCGACCGGATCACCTATGGCAGCTTCGGCATCGGCTCGCCGCCGCACCTGGTCGGCGAACGGATCAACCAGGAACTCGGCCTGACGATGACGCACGTGCCCTATACGGGCGGCGCCGTGGCCCTGCCGGCGATGCTCTCCGGCGATCTCTCCATCGGCATCTTCGACGGCATGTCGATGATGCCGCATGTGCGGGAGGGTCGCCTGCGCTGCCTCGCGCTGACCGCGGCGCGCCGCATCCCGCAACTGCCCGACGTGCCGACGCTGCGGGAGAAGGGCGTGGCGCAGGACAACGGCACCTGGCACGGCGCCTTCGTCCCCGCCGGCACGCCGGCGCCCGTCGTCGCACGGCTGAACCAGGTTCTGGTGCAGGTGATGGCGATGCCCGATGTGCGTGGCCGGGTCGTCGGCGGCGGCGCGGTGCCGGTCGAACCTCCGCTCTCCCCCGCCGCCTGGCAATCCGCCTTCGCCGAGGAGGTCGCCGCCTGGGCCGACATCGCCCGCAAGGCGAAGGTGGTTGTGGAATAGGCCGGGCAGGGGCACACCCGATCCATGGACCTGCTCATCCCCTTCAACGCTGCCGTCTGCGGCATCGAGGAACTCCACGGCCACAGCGCCGCCGGCGTCTCCCATGTGCTCTCCATCCTCGACCCCGAGCATCCTGTGCCCGAGGCCTTCGGATCCTATGGCGAGCACGACCGCCTCGAACTCCGCTTCCACGACGTCATCGAGGAGGAGCCGGAGAAGATCGCGCCGCGGGCGGAGGACGTGGCCGAGATCCTCGCCTTCGGCCGGCGCATGATGGCGGAGGAGGCGCCGCGCCTGCTGGTCCACTGCCATGCCGGAATCTCCCGCTCCACCGCCGCGCTGACGCTGGTGATCGCGCAGGCGCAGCCCGACCTCGCCGCCGAAGCGTTGCTGGCCGGCATCCTCGCGCGGCGGGAGAAGGCCTGGCCGAACCTGCGCATGCTGGAATTCGGCGACGCCATGCTCGGTCGCGGCGGCACGCTGCCGGCGGCGGCGGCGGCGATCTACCGGCACCAGCTCGGCATCCGTCCGCATCTCGCCGATGTCTTCCGCCGCACCGGTCGCGCGCGGGAGGTGGACGCCGCAGAGGCCCTGGGATGAGCATGCGCGCTGCCTTCTTCCACGGCATCGGCCAGCCCCTCTCGGTCGAGCAGGTACCGGAACCCCTGCCCGAGCCCGGGGAGATCGTGCTTGCCGTCGGCGCCTGCGGTATCTGCGGGTCGGACCTCCACGCCTCCGAGGTGCCGGACTACGGGCTGAAGCCGGGGACGGTGCTGGGCCACGAATTCGCCGGCACGGTGGTCCGCAGCGCCGATCCGGCCTGGCAGCCCGGTGACCGCGCCGCCGTCATCCCCTTCGCCCTCTGCGCGGAGTGCGAGCCGGCGGGGGAATGCCGCGACGGGCTGGTCCCGGTCTGCACCCGCATGCGGGGGCTCGGCTTCAGCCCCGCCGCGCCGGGCGGCTATGCGCAACAGGTCAAGGCACGCGGCAGCCAGGCGCTGCGGCTGCCGGACAGCGTCTCGCTGCAGGACGGCGCGCTGCTGGAGCCGCTGGCGGTGGCGCAGCATGCGGTGGCGCTGGCGGGCGTGCGTGCCGGCATGACCGTGCTGGTGGTGGGCGCCGGGCCGATCGGCCTCGGTGTCGCCGCCATCGCAGCGCTGGTCGGCGCCGTGGTCACGGTCAGCGAGCCCGCGGCCGGCCGGCGGGAGCGTGCGCTGAGGGTCGGCGCCGCCGCGGTGCTGGACCCGGTCGCGGAGGACCCCGCGCCCGCCTTCCGCGCCGCCGAGGTCATCATCGAATGCGTCGGCATCCCCGGCATGCTGCAGCGCTGCGTCGAGATGGCGCGGCCGCATGGCCGCATCGTCGTCGTCGGCGTCTGCATGGAGGAGGACCGCATCCGGCCCCGCATGGCGATCCGCAAGGAACTCGCGCTGCAATTCGCCTTCGCCTACACGCGCGACGACTTCGCGGCGGTGCTGGATCACCTCGCCGCCGGCCGCCTCCGCGGCGGCGACTTCGTCACCTCGGTCATCGGCCTCGACGCGCTGCCCGAGACCTTCGAGGCGCTGCGCCGGCCCTCGGCCGAGGTGAAGGTGCTGGTCGATCCGACCCGGTAGCGCGGATCAGACCAGCGGATAGCGCTTGAGAATCCGGTCCACCGGCGTCCCGTCCCGCAGCGGCACCGCCGGCTTCACGCGATAGGTCTCGAAGCCGAGGCTCTCGTAGAAGGCGAGGCCGCCGGCATTGTCGGCGCGGATCGTGGCGTTGATGGCATGCAACCCCGTCGCCCGGGCCGCATCGCGCGTCGCCCCGAACAGGGCTGTCCCGGCGCCGCGGATGCGCGGTTCGCGGCGCGCGAAGGTGCCGATATCGGCCCAGCCCGCCGGCAGGGCCGGGTCGCGGTCCAGCACCTGGAAGGCCATCGGCGCGCCGCCGGGGTCGAGCGCCACGAAGCAGCAGGCCGCCCGCGGCGCGCCGAAGCACCAGGCCGCAAGCTCGGCCTCCGAGAGCGGCGTCTCGATCGCGGTCGTGCCGCCGCGGGTGATGATGGGGTTCAGCACCGCCAGCAGGGCCGGAATGTCCTCCGGTCGCGCGGGCCGTACCGGCGGCATGGCCCTCAGGCCTGCTTCTTGTAGCGCTCCATCGCCTCGAGGATCAGCTTCTTCGCCTCCGCGGCGTCGCCCCAGCCGATCAGCTTCACCCACTTGCCGGGTTCGAGATCCTTGTAGTGCTCGAAGAAGTGCTGGATCTGGTCGAGCGTGATCTGCGGCAACTGCGTGTAGTTCGTGACGTGCTCGTAGCGCTTGGTCAGCTTCGGCGCGGGCACGGCGATGATCTTCTCGTCGCCGCCGCCGTCATCCT
>JAIYAI010000755.1 GCA_027489135.1 Acetobacteraceae bacterium | reverse complement strand
TCAGCACCTGCTGGATCTGGCTCGCGCCCTCAAAGATACGGAACAGCCGGACGTCGCGGTAGAACTGCTCCACCACGCTGCCGCGCATGTAGCCGGCGCCGCCATGGATCTGCACCGCGCGGTCGGCGACGCGGGTCGCCATCTCGGAGGCGAAGAGCTTGCAGCAGGCGATGTCGGCGACCAGCGAGCCCTGCGCCTCCCCGGCCGCGTCGAAGGCGCGCGCCGTCTCCAGGATCATGCTGCGGGCGGCCAGCACCTCCGCCCGGCTGTCGGCGAGCATCGCCTGGACGAGCTGGAATTCCGCGAGCGGCTGGCCGAACTGCTTCCGCTGTGTCGCATAGGACAGCGCCTCCTCCAGGAGCCGTTGCGCCTGGCCGACGCAGGTGACGGCGACATGCAGCCGCGCGTGGTTGATGCCGCGCATGGCGGTCTTGAAGCCGCCGCCTTCCCGCCCGCCGATCAGCGCCGTGGCCGGCACCCGCGCGCCGTCGAAATAGACCTCCGAGGTCGCGCTACCGTCCTGGCCCATCTTGCGGTCAGCGGGTCCGCAGCGGAGACCGGGCGTCCCCGCCGGCACGATGAAGGCGGAAATGCCCGCCGCGTCGCGGCTCGCGGGATCCGTACGTGCCATCACGATGAAGACGTCGGCCTGGCGCGCATTGGTGATGTAGCGCTTCACCCCGTCGAGCACGAAGTGCTCGCCCTCCCGCCGCGCCGCGGTGCGCAGGCCCCCGGCGTCGGAGCCGTTCTCGGGCTCGGTCAGGCAGAAGGCGGCGGTGACCTCGCCGCTCGCCATGCGCGGCAGCCATGCGGCGCGCTGCGCCTCGGTGCCGTTGAACAGGATGGGCTGGCTGCCGAGGCCTATCGTGGTCGAGAAACGCGCGCGATAGACCGATGACGCCCGCGTCACCTCGAACATCACGCGGACCTGCTGCTCCATGCTCAGGCCGCCGCCGCCGTAGCGGGCGGGGATGGAGATGCCGAAGAGCCCTGCTTCCCGCAGCAGGGCCGTCAGGTCCTCGGGCAGCGTCTCCTGCCCCTCGAGCCGCGGCTCGGCCGGGATCAGCCGCTCCGCGACCAGGCGGCGCACCGCGTCCAGGTAGGCGGCGAAGTCCGCCGGTTCCGGCCCCTCCGTCATGGCGCGTCCTCTCCCCCGGTACCGGCCGAGGATCGGTCGTGCCTGCCGCACCGGTCAAGCACGCGTGCCACAACGCCGCGGCGGAGTGTTGCCCCGGGGCAGGACCGGCTTGTGGCCGTTCCGGGTTCTGTTGCACCTTGGCGCCGCCACACTCGGCGCAACTCGGGAGTCGTGCCGCCAGCCCCCGTCGGCCGCCCATAGGCGGAAGGGGCGTCGGCGCGCAAAGGATGGGACCACTATGTCACGCAAGCTCACGGCCGAATTCTTCGGCACGCTCTGGCTCGTGCTCGGCGGCTGCGGTGCCGCCGTTTTCGCCGCAGCCTTCCCCGCACTCGGCATCGGCTTCGTCGGCGTCTCGCTCGCCTTCGGCCTGACCGTGCTGACCATGGCCTATGCGATCGGCCATGTCTCGGGCTGCCACCTGAACCCGGCGGTCACCCTCGGCCTCGTCGCCGGCGGCCGCTTCGACCCGGCCGAGGCGGTGCCCTACATCATCGCCCAGGTGCTCGGCGCCATCGCCGGCGCGGCCATCATCTTCGTCATCGCCACCGGCAAGCCCGGCTTCGAGCTCGGCGGCTTCGCGGCGAACGGCTTCGGCGCGCTCTCGCCGGGCAAGTACTCCATGGTGGCGGCCTTCGTCTGCGAGGCGGTGCTGACGGCCTTCTTCCTGGTCGTCATCCTCGGCGCGACGCATCGCAGCGCGCCGGTGGGCTTCGCCGGCCTGGCCATCGGCCTCTGCCTCACGCTGATCCACCTGATCAGCATCCCGGTCACCAACACCTCGGTGAACCCGGCGCGCAGCACCAGCCAGGCGATCTTCGCCGGCGGGGAGTACCTGGCCCAGCTCTGGCTGTTCTGGGTGGCGCCGATCCTGGGCGCCGTGGTGGGCGGCTTCATCCACCGGTACCTGTCGAACAGCGACGAGCCGATGATCTCCGGCAACTGACGCGGCACGGCCCGTGGCTCCGGCCACGGGCCATCCTGCATTCGGGGGATTCAATCCTCCTGCGATCCGGCCTAGCCTTGCCCCGACGGGGGAGCGGGCTATGCCGAAGCGTCTGATATTTGCGCTGCTGGGCGCCGTCGCACTGGCGGGGTGCAACGCGGAATGGCAACCGCCGACGCCCCAGGCGTCCGGCCCCGCGCAATGGCCGCTGCCGGCCGAGGCCGCTGCTCCCGCCATCGCCGGCCAGAACTGGTCCGAGGACTTGGCCGCCCGCTTCCACTTCACGCCGCAGGGCTCGCGCCTCATGCCGCGGGCCTGGTTCGTGGCGCTGGAGCGCGCCGACCGCGGCGGCCCCTTCGCCCACCCCGCCAACCTGCAGCGATACGGCCTGCTGTACGCGCCCGACGGCGGCACCGGCCTCAACCCCGACAACCTGCCCATCGGCTTCGCCGTGGACCCCGAATCCTACCCCGGCACCGGCCCCTGGATGGGCCTGACCTGCGCCGCCTGCCACACCGGCCAGGTGACCGTGCGCGGCAAGCCGCTGCGCATCGACGGCGCGCCCGCCACCTTCGATTTCGACCGCTTCGCCGCCGATCTCGACGCCGCGGTGCAGGCGACGGCGCGCGACCCGGCACGCCTCACGCGCCTCGCCAGCAAGGTCGGCACCACGCCTGACGCGCTGCGCCCGCTCTTCGCCCAGTATGCCACTTGGTCGGCGCGCCACGCCGCCATCAACCACCCCGCCGCCGTCTCCGGCTTCTCCCGCGTCGATGCGCTGGGGCAGATCCTGAACGCCCTCTCCGTGATGCATCTCGATGCGCCGCAGGCCGTGCAGGATGCGAACCGCCGGGCGCCCCGCGCGCCGGTCTCGTACCCGTTCCTGTGGACGGCGCCGCGGCAGGACTGGGTGCAGTGGGTGCCGATCGCCTCCTCCCCCATCGGCCGCAACACCGGCGAGGTCCTCGGCGTCTTCGGCACCGCCCGCCTGACCGCCGAGGGCGACCCGGACCGCTTCGCCTCCTCCGTTCGCTTCCGCAACCTCGTCGCCATGGAGGACTGGCTGCGCCGCCTCCGCCCGCCGCCCTGGCCCGAGGCGGAACTCGGCGCCATCGACCAGGCGAAGTGGGAGGAGGGCCGCCGCCTGGTCCGGGAGAACTGCACGGGCTGCCACAACCTGCCGCCCTTCCGCCTGACCGACCCCCGCCAGTCCGTCGACGGCCGCCAGTTCATCCGCATCAGCGCGGTGCCGATCAGCGTGGTGAACACCGACCCCACCTACCTCCGCGCCATCAACGACTGGCGCATGCAGACCGGGCCCCTGGCCAGGATCATGGGCGGCGCCGAGGTCCCGGCGCCCGTCTTCTTCACCGTCTCCGTCCGCAACGTGGTGGAGACCGGTACCGCCCGTGCCGGCCTCAGCCGCCCGGAACTGCTGGATACCGGGGAGGCCAGGGCCTGCCCGCCCGCCTCCCCCCGCCTGTCCCGCCAGATCCCCGGCGGCACCGCGCGCTTCGAGGCGGAGAATGTCTGCGAGATCACCGACGGCCGCTGGCGCACCAGCCCCGAACGCTGGGCCATGCCGCCGCGCTTCCTGGAAAGCATGAAGGCCGGCCCGCTGCTGGGGATCTGGGCGACCGGACCCTTCCTGCACAACGGCTCCGTGCCCACGGTGTACGACCTGCTCTCCCCGCCCGAGGAACGGCCCCGGGTCTTCTGGGTCGGCAACCGGGAGATCGACCCGGTGAAGCTCGGCTTCGTGTCGTCCGAACGGCGTGGCCTGTTCCGCTTCGACACCACGCTGCCCGGCAATTCCAACCAGGGCCACGCCTTCCCGCGCTCCGGCCCGCTCGCGCCGGCGCAACGCCTGGCGGTGATCGAGTTCCTGAAGGACCCGCTGCGCTTCGACCCGGCGGCGCGCGCGGCGCTGGAGGAACGCTGACCCGCCGCCCTCACGCCGGTTCCCAGACCCGTTTGATGCGTCCTCGGCCGAAGATCATCGAGGTCATGAGGTTGAACAGCGGGAAGATGGCGGGTGCGGGCCGCCATCCCGGCTCGGCACCGATGCGGCGCATCGTCTCCGCGATCATCGGCGCGAAGACTTCGGACAAACCCCGGTTCGGCAGCCAGCCCGAGGGCGCGGGCAGCGCCGCGAACATCTTGAGCTTCCGCGCCAGGGCGATGGCGCGCCCGACGCCGATGGCGGTCAGGCTGCGGCGGAAGGCGCAGCAGACCCAGTAGGCGAGGCGGCGCAGCGCGGGCGGCGCGGTGGGCTGCGCCACCTCCTCCAGCAGGCGTGACCAGAGGCCGCGCTGCGCCCAGCGGCGGCAGGTGCGGCTGGCGGTGTCGGGCTTGCCGTGCTCCTCCGGCAACTGCCGCCAGGCGCCGCGACCGCCACGCGGGTGCTTCAGGGTCACCGCGCGGAAGATGGCGTCGAGGCGGGCACGCACCTGCTCCTCCGTCATCGGCCTTCCGCCGCGCCGCTGCCAGGGCGGGGAGAGGCCGCAGCCCAGCGCCCAGAGATGCGGGGCGAGTTCCTCCCACTCCGCATCGGAGAGCGGGGCCCAGGGGCGGGGGACGACGCGGTTGCGGATGGGGTCGAGGACGAGGCGCTCCACGACCTCGCGCCGGGCGGCGAGGTCCGGGGGGAGCATGTCGAGGGTCATGGCGTCGGGGAGGGGTGCGGTGCGGGCCATACGGGAACAATAAGGGAACATTCCGAAATCGGCAAGATCTTTGCGCGGGTGGTGGCGAGGCTCGGCGCTGCGTCGCGCTCCGGCAGGGGCGCCGTCCCTGCACCCCACCGGGGGGCGCGCCGCGCCCCCCGGACCCCGTCGGCACAGGGGCTGTGCAACCCCGGCGTGTGCGCCTCTGCCGACGCTCCGCGCGAAACCCAAGGCAAGGCGTAGCATGCAGATGCATCAGAAGCCGCTCACGCAGCGTGCCGATTCACGCGTTTTGCAACCGTTCCTTCCATGGCATCTTCCCCCCAACGCGTGTCTTCGGGGGAGTAATCCGTGGCGACCTTCATCGTGACCAACGCCGCCGACAGCGGCGCGGGATCCCTGCGCGACGCCGTCGTCCAGGCCAACGCATCCGCCGGCACCGACACCATCACCTTCGACCAGGCCGTCTTCAACGGCGAGGCCGCCGACCGCATCCGCCTCACCTCCGGCCAGATCGCCATCACCGAGAGTCTCGTCATCGATGGCGGCCCGAACGGCGTGCTGATCACCGGCGATGCGAACGGCGACGACGTCACCTATGCGGGCGGCGTGACGGATGTCGCGGCGAGCCTCGATGGCGAGGATCGGCTGGATGACAACACGCGGGTCTTCGATGCGGCCGGCACCGAGCTGGTGGTGCTGCAGCGGCTGACGATCACGGGTGGACGCACGACAGCGGATGGCGAGCGCTCCGGCGGCGTGCGCGGCGGACTCGAATTGCAGGTCATCGACAGCACCATCGCCGGCAACAGCACGACGGGTGACTTCTCGCGCGGCGGTGGTGTCTCTGCGCAGTTCCTGAAGCTCACCAACGCGACGCTGGTGGGGAACATGACCTCGGGCGACGGATCCGCGGGCGGCGGTGCCTACGGACGGGTGGTCTATGCCGCGAATTCGACGGTTACGGGAAACACCACCGCAGGCGTCGGGGTTTTCCAGGATTTCGCGCCGGGCGCCGCAGGCACGTTCGGATACAGCTACACCTACTCGGCCGATGGCGGCGGACTGTCCGGCTTCAACGTGTATGTGACCAACAGCATCGTCGCCGGAAACGCCACCCTCGGCGCGGGCGTGGGGCGCGAGAATATCGGCTTCTACCGAAGCGCCGACTTCGTCGGTTCCCCAGCATTGGAGTTCTTTGGTGCGGTCAAAAATTCTTCCGGACCATCGGACCTAACCTCATCGCCCAACCTGATTGGTCTGAACGGCGAGGCAATGCTGAGGACGGTGAAGCCTGACGTGGTAAACCGGATCGACGAAGCCTTTCTGTCTTCTACGTTCAAGACCTACTCGCTGACGAGCGTCTTCGACGAGACGACCACACTCCCCAACGGCACCATCGCAGGCGTGCTTGCGGACAATGGTGGCCCGGTGCGAACCGTCGCGCTGCTGGAGAGTAGTGCGAACCCGGCACTCGACCGATCGGATCTGCCCCCGGACAGCACGGACGCGCGCGGCGTCGTGGCGAGCGAAGTGTTCGCCGTGGGGGCCGAAGAAACCGGTCTGCGCGACCTCGGTGCCTTCGAGGCGGTGGCACCTGTCACGGATCCCCTCCGGGTCACGACCGCGGCCGACATCTACGACGGCTTCGATGGCCTCACCTCCCTGCGGGAGGCGGTGATCTACGCGGGTCTGCACCCTGGCGACGACACGATCACCTTTGATCCCACGATCTTCGACGGCAGCGCGGCCGCCACCATTCGCCTCACGCTCGGCGCCATCAAGATCATAAAAGGGACGGCTGGGATCACGCTCACGATCGATGGCGGTCCTGCCGGGGTCACCATAACGGGCGATCGCCTGGGGAACGACATAACCGACGACGGCGGTATCACAGATGTGATGGCCAGCCGCGAAGGAACGAGTCTCCTCTCCGACAACAGCCGAGTTCTGGAGTACGACTACGAGAACTCTGGACAGCTCAGTGGCGACCAGCAGCTTCTGATCCTCAAGAAGCTCACCCTCACCGGGGGTTACGCGACGGCCGAAGCGAAGGGCGTTTTTGGTAACAATGACGCCGGCGGTGGCGCTGTTGCGGTCGGGCGAGTGACCCTGATCGACTCCCTCGTGCAGGGCAATGCAAGCACCTTCGGACGGGGCGGCGCGATAGCAGCACCCGACGTCACCCTTCTGCGCAGCACGGTGACCGACAATCATGCGTTGGGGGGTGTGTACGCGGCAGGTGGCGGAGTTGCGACGGGCAACGCGGCCGTGATCGATAGCATCGTCTCGCGGAACTCCGCGCAGTTGAGTGGTGGCGGCATCGACGCGACTGTCTCCGCCCGGATCGAGAACAGCACGATTTCCGGCAACCAGGTGCTGGGCACCAACGCCTCCGGTGGCGGGATCAACGCGGCCCTAGAGCTGTCCATCGCCAACAGCACGATCACCGGGAACATCAGTTCGGGTCATGGTGGCGGCATATCCGTCGGCGGAGCCTTTGCCCCGACCATCACGAACAGCATCATCCTCGGCAACGAATCGACCGGTGGCGTGGGCGCCAATCTCGGCGGCACCGCCCCCCTCCTCACCGGCAACAACATCATCGGCAACGACAGCGGCACTGGCGACATTTACACCGGCGCCACCCTCACCGGCACCACCACCGCGGCCGAGGTCTTCGCCGACACCCTCGTCCTCGCCGGCGGCACCGTGGCCGGTGTCGCCGCCAACAATGGCGGCCCCACCGAAACCGTCGCCCTCAAGCTCTCCCCCACCAACCCCGCCCTCGGCGGCGCCGATCCCGCCACCGCGACGGAGACCGACCAGCGCGGCATCTCTCGCGACGCGACGCCCGAACTCGGCGCCGTCGAGGTCGTCAACGACACCCCCGTCGCCACCCCCGACAGTGTCGGCACCGGCCGCGACATGGAAATCTTCGTCTTCATCACCGGCAACGACACCGACACGGTCGGCGGCCTCGACGACACCTCCGTCCGCCTGCTCGGTGCCGATCCCGGCAGCGACGGCCGCACCCTCACCGTCGCCGGCGTCGGCACCTGGGCGATCGATCCGACCTTCGGTGCCCTCACCTTCACCCCGGCCCCCGGCTTCTCGGGCATCGCCAC
>JAIYAI010000637.1 GCA_027489135.1 Acetobacteraceae bacterium | reverse complement strand
GATCCTCGAAGCGGCAGGAGGCGAGGACCTGGTCGACGATGAAGCCGGGTTGGAAGCCGGCGAGCGGCATGCCGCGGACATGCGCGATCTCGCGGATCACGAAGGCGATGTCGGCCTCCGTCCCGCGCAGGCCGCGGCTTTCGGCGACGCGGCGGAAGATGCCGGCGAACTCCTCCTCGGTCGGGCCGCGCACCTCGATCTTGTAGGGGATGCGGCGCATGAAGGCCGGGTCCATCAGCTGATGCGGCGACATGTTGGTCGAGAAGATGACCAGCTCGTCAAAGGGCAGAGAGAAGCTCTTGCCCGATTGCAGCTTCAGGTAGTCCACCCGGCTTTCCATCGGCACGATCCAGCGGTTCAGCAGCACGTCGGGACGCACCAGCTGGCGGCCGAAATCGTCGATCAGGAAGATGCCGTTCAGCGCCTTCACGTGCAGCGGCGCCTCGTAGAAGCGGGTGTTCGGGTTGTAGCCGAGGTCGAGCATCTCGAGCGTCAGCTCGCCGCCGGTGATCACGAAGGGCCGGTTGCAGGGCACCCAGCGGGGGTCGAGGCCGCGGGCGCGGATGCTGTTGGGGTTCGCCGCGATGAAGGCGGCCTCGGGCGAGGCGACCTCGCGGTGGATGTCGGGGTCGAAGACGCGGACGATCTGCCCGCCCGTCTCGAAGGCATAGGGGACGTAGATGGTCGTGGCGAAGATCGAGCCGATGAGCTGCCCGACCGTGGTCTTGCCGTTGCCGGGCGGGCCGTAGAGCAGCATGGACCGGCCGGAATTGATGGCGGGCCCGATCTGGGCGATCAGCCGCTCCGCGCCGACCAGGCCGGAGAGGGCGCGGGCCACCTCGGCCGGCGTGACACGCTCGGTCTTGATGGTCTGGCGGCGGATGCGCTCCGCGTAGTCGACCAGCGGCACCGGCACCGGGCCGACATAGCCGTTCTTGAGGAAGGCCTGCTGCGCCCAGTCGCGCCCGCGCACCGAGAGGCCATAGCGCGGCTGCTGCACCAGTTGGCCGGATGCCGCTGCCCCGAGGCCGAGCGCCTCCACCAGCATGCGCGCATTGGCTTCCTGCATCAGGTCGCTGACCAGGCGCGGCGGCAGCTTCATCTCGTCGGCGATGCGATGGATGGTATCGACCGCGCCCGACGCCATGGTCTTGCAGAGCAGGTCGAGCAGGTCGGTCATCGCGATGCCGGTGTCGGCCAGGCTCGACGGCGCGGCCGGCAGCGCTCCCATGGCGGCGGCCACGTCGCTGGGTGCGACTTTCCCCATCTGCACCAGAATGTCTCCAAGCCGGCCGCCGACGCGACGCTGTTCGTCCACCGCGGCGGCCACATCGTCCGGCGTCACCGCGCCGTTGGAGACTAGGACCTGTCCGAGCAACATGCACCCGTATCCATTCTGGATAGCTTCACGGTCACGGGCCTCGACCAGGGAAGCGGGCGGGCTCATGCCCGGCCCCCCGGCGACCGGGCCCGGCTGGCGGGCGAACGCGGCCTGAAGCTCGTGGCGCAGGTCCCCGCTTTGGACAACCCACACGCGAGTAGATTACGCATCTCTTCGCGTTGATACAATAAAAAGATTATTTTCGGCCGCCGATTCATTGTTGCGCTCGATTAGGTTTCCACCGCTGGGCGAGGCATACCTCAGTCAGCGCGTATCGGCTGGCCCGGCGCGCATTTCACGCGCCCGACCTTGCCGAAAGTTGAACGCAGCGTCCGGCGGCGGTGGAGCCCGGCGTCAGGCTGGCAGGTAGCGTTCCTTCAGCAGGCGGCGCAGCAGCTTGCCCGCCTCGCTGCGTGGCAGCTCGGCGACGAATTCCCAGCTCCGCGGGCGCTTCGGCCCGGCCAGCCGCTCGCGGCACCAGGCCTCGAGCCCGGCGATCTCCGGCTCTACCCCGGCCCGGGGCACGATCACGGCGTGGACGCGCTCTCCCATCTCCGCATCCGGCACCCCCACGACCGCCACCTCCGCGATGTCCGGATGACCGGCCAGCACCGCCTCGATCTCCGCGGGATAGAGGTTCACCCCGCCCGAGAGGATCAGGTCGGCCCGCCGGTCCGACAGGAACAGGAAGCCATCCGCATCGAGCCAGCCCAGATCGCCGAGCGTCGCCCAGCCCTGCGGCGAATAGCTGGCGGCGGTCTTCTCCCCGGCATTGTGGTAGGCGAAGCGCGGGCCGCCTTCAAAGAAGATCCGCCCGACCTGGCCCTGCGGGACCTCGTTCCCGTCGTCGTCGAGGATGTGCACCGCGACGCCGTTCACCGGCCGCCCGACGCTGCCGGGCTTCGCGAGCCAGGTCTCGCTGTCGATCACCGTGGTGCCGACGCCCTCGGAGCCGGCGTAGTACTCCTTGATGATCGGCCCCCACCATTCGATCATCGCGCGCTTCACCGGCACCGGGCAGG
This sequence comes from Acetobacteraceae bacterium, assembly GCA_027489135.1. Lineage (GTDB taxonomy): Bacteria > Pseudomonadota > Alphaproteobacteria > Acetobacterales > Acetobacteraceae > JAIEOP01. The sequence goes on along the minus strand of JAIYAI010000637.1, from coordinate 4,538 downwards.
GTGCGGCGGCGTGGATGGCGCAGCGGTGACTGGAGAGGTCGTATCTCCCCCGCACCGCCTCCGGCAGCGCCAGCAGCCGCACGAACATCGTCGGCACCCATTGGCTGTGCGTGATGCGGTAGCGCGCGATCGCCGCCAGCGCCGCCTCGGGGTCGAATTTCGGCAGCACCACCGCGGTGCCGCCCTCGCTCAGCGTGCGCTGCACGTAGCCATGCGGCGCGGCGTGATAGAGCGGCGCGGGGGAGAGATAGACCACGCTTTCGTCGAAGCCGTAGAGCGTCTTCCAGGTCATGTCCCACATCGGCGCGTCGCGGCGCTCCCAGGGGATCAGCGGCCGGCGGATGCCCTTGGGCAGCCCCGTCGTGCCGGAGGAATAGAGGAAGACCTGGCCCAGCGGCCGCGGCTCGCGCGGCGCCGCCATGTCCACGCCGGCCAGCGCCGCCTCGTAGCTGTCGTAGCCCGGCAGCCCCTCCCCCAGCGCCACGCGGGGCCGGTCGCCGACCGCGCCTTCCGCCAGCAGCTTCGCGGCGAGGTCGGCCAGCGCCGGGCTCGCCACCAGCAGCTTCGCGCCGCTGTCGCCGAGCACATAGGCGACCTCGTGCGGGCGGAGATGCACCGACATCGGCACCCAGTGCAGGCCCGCGCGCCGCGCCCCCTCGGCCAGTTCCAGGTATTCGGGGCGGTTGTCGAGCAGCAGCGCGATCGCGTCGTCGACCTGCAGGCCGAGCCCGGTCAGCCAGCGCGCCACCCGCTCGGCCCGCGCATCGAGGTCGCCATAGCTGACGGTGCGATCGAGCGCCGGGAAATGCGCCGCCGGCTTGTCCGGAAACTTGGCCGCCCACTGCGCCAGCAGCGCCATCGCCGTCCTCCCTCGTGCTTGGCGCCGAAGGTCGCGGCCCGGCCGGCCCGCGTCAATCATGGGGCCGCTGGGATTTGACCGGGGACGCGGACCGCGCAAGCCTGCCCGCCCGTTCGCGCAGAGGGAGGAAACACCCGTGGACCTCAAGGACAGCGTCGCCCTCGTCACCGGCGGGGCCTCCGGCCTCGGCCTCGCCTCCGCCCGCCGCCTCGTCGCCGGCGGCGCCAGGGTGGTGATCACCGACCTGCCCGCCTCGAAGGGTGAGGCGGCGGCGGCGGAGCTCGGCAGCGGCACCGTCTTCGTCCCCGCCGACGTCACGGATGGCGAGCAGCTCGGCGCCGCCGTCGCCGCGGCCGAGGCGCGCGGCCCGCTGCGCATCCTCGTGCACTGCGCCGGGCGCGGCGGCTCTGCCCGCATCGTCGACCGAGACGGCAAGCCGATGCCGCTGGAGAAATTCCAGCAGATCATCCAGGTCAACCTGATCGGCACCTTCAACGCGCTGCGCCTCGCCGCGGCGTCCATGGCGAAGAACGACCCGGCCGAGGGCGACGGCCGCGGCGTCTGCATCATGACCGCCTCCATCGCCGGCTACGAAGGCCAGATCGGCCAGAGCCCCTATGCCACCAGCAAGGCCGGCGTCATCGGGCTGACGATCGTCGCCGCCCGCGACCTCGCCAGCCGCGGGATCCGGGTCTGCACCATCGCACCCGGCATCTTCGACACGCCGCTGCTCGGCGGCCTGCCGGAGAATGTGCGCCAGGCGCTGCATGCCTCCGTCCCCGCGCCGGCGCGGCTCGGCGTGCCGGACGAATATGCGGAGCTAGCGCTCTCCATCATCTCGAACCCCTACCTGAACGGGGAGACGATCCGGCTCGACGGCGCCCTCAGGATGGGCCCGAAGTAATCCGGCTCACACGCAAGGGTTGCGATTTTCGCCTTCTGTGCTCCGCGCCACCCTGGCATCCTCTCCGCGCCGGCCGCTTGCCGGCCCATCGAGGGAGAGAACCCATGTCCATCGGTCTCAGCCGCCGTGCCCTGCTCGGCGCGGCGGGCGCCGTCGGCATCGCCGCCGGCCTCGGCCTGCCGCGCGCCCAGGCCGCCGCCCCCATGCTCGGCACGCTGCCGCCCGCCTGGCACCGCTTCAAGTGGGGCGCCTTCGAGGCGACCGTCATCTCCGACGGCAACCTTCCGCTCGGCAAGCCGGCGGACAGCTTCGTCGGCCCCGGCGCGGCCCAGATCCCGCAGATGCTGACCTCGGAATTCCTAGACCCGAACGCCGCGACGCTCGAGCAGAACGTGCTGATCCTCAATACGGGACGGCAGCTTCTGCTGTTCGACACCGGCATGGGCGAGAGCATGGGGCCGCAGTCGAAGATGTTCGGCCCGACAACGGGCCGGCTGCTGGCCAACATGAAGGCCGCCGGCATCGATCCCGCGCAGATTGACGTGGTCATCGCCACGCATGCGCATTGCGACCATGTCTGGGGTCTGGTGAACGAGGCGGGGCAGCGCGTCTTCCCGAACGCCCAGGTCGCCATCAACGAGGCCGACGTGAAGTTCTGGACCGACGACGCCAACAAGAAGGGCCCGGCCTTCATGGTCCCCTTCATCGACGGCGCGAAGAAGAACCTCGCGGCCTACCGCGACCGCATGATCATGGTGCGCGACGGGCAGGAGGTGGTGCCGGGCGTCGTCGCCCTGTTCACCCCGGGCCACACCGTGGGCCACACCTGCTACGCCATCACCTCCAACGGCAAGACGATGGTGAACACCGGCGACCTGGCGCACCACCAGGTCCTGCTGCTGCGCCAGCCGCTGATGGAGTTCTCCTTCGATACCGACCCGAAGCAGAGCGCGCAGACCCGCGCGCGCATGCTGGACCGGCTGGCTACGGACCGGCACGCGGTGCTGTCCTATCACTTCCCCTGGCCGGGCCTCGGCCATGTGCGCAAGGCGGCCCAGGGCTATGACTGGGTGGCCGAACCGATGAACGTGACCGCCATCGGCGCCGGCTGAGGGCGCGGCGTCCCGGCCCCGCGCTGCGGGCGCCGGGACGCTTCGTAATTTGAAATAGTTGCATTATGCGGCCGGGTGGGCGAGAGTCTCACAAAGACGTTTACGTCTCTGCCAACACTAGCAAGATTGCCCGATACGGTGTGTCCTGGGGCGGCACCCGGGCTGACTGACCCAGTTTGCCTGGATGTCCTGATTCGGGCCCTCAGGCTCGGAGCAGCTCGGCGCGGTCCCGACCGATCGCGCCGTGATCCATCGGACCGCTGGCTGCTTCAGCGATGTAGGCGCGGGTCGCGCCGCCCGCTGCTGCGGCGACGCAGGCGTGGAATCGTGCCTGCCGGAAGAGGACAGGGCGCGTGGAGACGGACATCGCAAGCCCCGCGGATCAGGCGGCGAAGGCCCGGTCGCTCCGGGCGGCATCGCACGGAGTCCGGGGTTGATCCTGGACGGCCGCCCAGGCGTGACTGCCGCCGGCCAGGCCCCCGCGGCACAGCCGGAGCCCCGGCCGCAGCCGGGTTGGGTGCTGCTGGAGCGGCGGGCGATCGCGCCGGACGTCGTGGTGGACATGCTGGCGATCCATCCCCGCATCGGCGTCGCCATCCTGGAGATCGCGCCGCACTGGAACCAGGACGCCATCGATCTGCTCCGGGCGACGCTTGATCGCGCCGGCTTTGCCGACCGCTTTCCAGGATACCTTCCCATTATCCACCGCCATATCCGGCAGGAAGATCTGGCGCTGCTGCGCGACCTGATGACGGAATCCTTCGTCTGGCAGCCCCCCCTGACCCTGGCGCCCGAGGCCGCCTGGATTCCCCTCCTCGACAGCCTGGTCCCAAACGTCCTGGCGAACACCCCCACCGCCAGACACGACCTGGCCGAGGCGCCAGCCTCGCCGCCGGCTCCGGCGGGGCGGGAGAGCGGGTCCGACGCGTTGGTGTCAGAACCGCACGCCCCGGGTGAAGCGGCGTGGCGTGCGGACGGGCTTCCGGCCGAGGGCCCGGCGCCGGGCGGTGGCGCCGCGCAACCCGTGGCCGTGCCGCCTGCTCAGGCGGCCGCGTCGCACGCCACCCCATCGGCCGGGCCGCCGGCCCAGGCGCGCCGCACGCCTTTGCTGCTCGGCACCGTCGGAATGCTGGCCATCGGCGCCGCCATCATCCTGGTCGCGCTGCCCGGGTTGCGCCCGCGGGTCGCCGACCCCGAGACGCCCGCCCCCTTGGTTGGGGGCGCGAATCTGTCAGCCGTCGCGCCGGTCCCGGCGGAGACAGAACAGGTCGCGCCAGTCCCGGCGGAGACGGGACAGGTCGTGCCAGTCCCGATGGACGTGGGCCATGTCGCGCCGGCGCCAGAAACGTCGGCAGCGGGCTCCGTCACGGCCCTGGCGCCGCCGGCGCACGCCAGCGATCCGACCTCCAGCCTGCGGGACTCGCGAGATCCGGGCAGGGCCGGTGCCGACGGGGCGCCGGGGTCAGCGGCGCTTGCCGCCGGGCAGGGCGAGGCCGCCGCCACACCGGTAGGCTCTGGCGCGACCGATACTGCCGCCGCCCACCGAGCCACGCGCGACACCGAGACCACGGAGCCGGCGGCGGCGCCGGAGCCGCCCCCGGTTGCAGCACCCAGGGCGGCCGCGGCCGTGCCGGAGCGCGCAGAGGCCGTGCCGGCTGAGCCT
>JAIYAI010000260.1 GCA_027489135.1 Acetobacteraceae bacterium | reverse complement strand
GGAATCACCGAAGGCGTGGATCACGCGACACATCAGGAGCCTGGACCATGGTCCGCGCGTCCGTGCGCGCGGATCATGGTCTAGAAGATTCCCATTGCCAGCCCGGCCGCGAGGGTCGCGCCGAATTCCTCGCAGCGCGCCAGGTCCTCGGCGGCCAGGACCTTCTGCGCCAGGATCGCCTGCGGTGTCTGTGCCCGGGTGCAGAGGATGATGGGCTCCGCCACCTCGCGCAGCCGCCAGCCCGTGGCGATGCGGCGGATCTGCCGGACCGCGTTCATCCCGTCGCTGCCGGCTGAGACCAGCATGGCAAAGGGCCGGCCCTCGATCCGCCCGAGCGCCGGGTAGTAGCAGCGGTCGAAGAACTCCTTCGTGACGCCGGCCAGGGCGGCGAGATTCTCGGGCGTGGCGAAGACGAAGCCGTCGGCCGCCAGCACGTCGCGCGGCCCGGCCTCGTCGGCGTGCAGCAGGCGGGTCGCGACCGTGCTCTCCGCCGCCGCGCCGAGCGCCGCCGCCGCCGCCATCTGCCGCGCGGCGCCGGTCCGGCTGTGCCAGACGATCAGCAGGGTCTTCTTTGTCACGCCGGGAAGAAGCGGTTCGCAGGCCGCGGCAGGCCGAGATTCTCGCGCAAGGTCGTGCCCTCGTATTCGGTGCGGAAGATGCCGCGCCGCTGCAGTTCGGGCACCACCATCGTGCAGAACTCATCCAGGCCCTGCGGCAGGAAGGGGAACATGATGTTGAAGCCGTCGCATGCCTCGCCCTCGAGCCAGCGCTGCATCTCGTCGGCGATCTGCGCGGGCGTGCCGACCATCGCGTTGCCGCCATAGCCGCCGAGGCGCTGGGCAAGCTGCCGCACGGTCAGGTTCTCCCGCCGCGCCAGGTTGATGGCGCGCTCGCGCCCGGACTTGCTGGCCTCGGTGTCCGGGATCTCCGGCAGGGGCGCGTCCGGGTCCAGCGTCCGGGCATCCATGCCGAGCGCGATGGAGAGCGCGGCGATGGCGCTGTCGTAGTGCACGAGGCCGTCGAGCGTCGCGCGCTTGGCCCGCGCCTCCGCCTCCGTCTCCCCCACCACGACCAGGCAGCCGGGCAGGATCTTCAGGTGGTCCGGGTTGCGTCCCACCGCCCGCATCCGCCCCTTCACGTCGGCGTAGAATCGCTGCCCGTCCGCGAAGTTGGGGGAGGCGGCGAAGACCGCCTCCGCCGTCTCGGCTGCGATCTGCTTCCCCGCCTCGGAACTGCCGGCCTGGACGATGACGGGCCAGCCCTGCGGCGGACGCGCGATGTTGACGGGGCCGCGGACGGACAGTTCCTCGCCCTTGTGGTCGAGCACATGCATCTTCGCGGGGTCCATGAAGATGCCGCTCGCCTGGTCGCGGATGAAGGCGTCGTCGGCGAAGCTGTCCCAGAGGCCCGTGACGACGTCGAAGAACTCGCGCGCCCGCTTGTACCGCTCGCCATGCGCCCTGTGTTCGTCATGGCCGAAATTCAGCGCGGCATCGGGATTGGCGGTGGTGACCAGGTTCCAGGCCGCGCGGCCACCGCTGATGTGGTCGAGCGACGCGAACTTGCGGGCCACGTGCCAGGCGTCGTTGTAGGTGGTGGACGCCGTGGCGATCAGCCCGATCCGCTCCGTCACCATCGCCAGCGCCGAGAGCAGGGTCAGGGGCTCGAAGCTGGTGACCGTGTGGCTGCGCTTCAGCGCCTCGATCGGCATGTTCAGCACGGCGTAGTGGTCGGCCATGAAGAAGGCGTCGAACTTCGCCGCTTCCAGCGTCTGGATGAAGCGCACCAGGTGCCTGAGGTTGAAATTGGCGTCGGCGAAGGCGCCGGGGTAGCGCCAGGCCGCGGTATGGATGCTGGCCGGCCGCATGAAGGCGCCGAGATGCAGCTTCTTCCCGCTCATCGGCGGCTCCTCGCATGATCCGGGCCGGTTCCTAGCACCGACCGGTGCCGCGGTGCAGCAACCGCGCGGGTGATGGGGCTATCAGCCCGGCACATACCCCCTCGACCGGTCCGCGCTTTGCGCCAGAATGGAAACAGGAGGAAACCCGTGACCCTGCGTGCGCGCCCCAGCAGCGGGGCCGACAGACCCGCTCGCGCGCCGTGAGCCCCGAAGCCCGCCCTCGCCGCGCGCCGTGAGCCCCGGAGCCACAGACCGCAGCGTGATGCCGCACCGGGCCGGCGTGCTCGGCCCCTTCCGCGTGCGCAGCTTCCGCTTCCAGTGGCCGGCGGACCTGCTCACCTCCTGGGCCTTCGAGATGGAGACCCTGATCCTCGGCTGGTACGTGCTGACCGAGACGGGCTCGATCCTCTGGCTCACCGCCTATGGCGCGCTGCAGTTCCTGGGCACCCTGCTGGCGCCGATGATCGGCGTCGCCGCCGACCGCATCGGCCATCGCACCGTGATCTGCGCCATGCGGGCGAGCTATGCGGTGCTGGCGGCCTGCATCGCGGCGATGGCGCTGACCGGACTGCTCGGGCCGGTGCAGGTGCTGGTCATCGCGGTGATCGCGGGCCTCGTCCGCCCCTCCGACATCGGCATGCGCAACGCGCTGATCGCCGCGACCATGCCGGCGCCGCTGCTGATGGGCGCGGTCGGCATCGGGCGGATGACGGCCGATTCCGCGCGGGTGGTGGGCGCGCTGACCGGCGCCGGCCTCGCCGCCTGGCTCGGCCTCGCGCAGTCCTATGTCGCGATCACGGGGCTCTACGTCTGCTGCTTCCTGCTGAGCCTCGGCACGGGGCCGACCCCGCGCAATCCGGATGCGGCGCTGTCGACGCCGCTGCGCGACCTGCGCGACGGCTTCAGCCATGTCTGGGCGACGCCCGCGCTGCTGGCGGCGGTGAGCATCGCCTTCCTTGTGAACATGACGGCCTTCCCGCTCTCCGGCGGGCTGCTGCCCTATGTGGCGCGCGACGTGTATGGCATCGACCGCACCGGCCTCGGCTTCCTCAGCGCGAGTTTCGCCGCCGGTGCGCTGCTGGGCTCGCTGCTGGTCGGCGTGATCGGCAGCCGGGTGCAGGCGGGGCGGGCGATGATCCTGGGCGCGCTGGTGTGGTACGCGCTGCTGCTGGTCTTCGCGCGGGTCGAGCACCTGGCGCTCGGCATGACCTTGCTTGCCGTGGCAGGCTTCATGCAAAGCCTCTCGCTCTCGCCGCTGGTCGTGCTGATGCTGCAGGCGGCGGGGGACGCCTACCGGGGGCGGGTGATGGGGGCGCGCATGCTGGCGATCTACGGGCTGCCCATCGGCCTCTTCGCCGCGGGGCCGCTGATCGAGCATCTCGGCTTCGCGCACACCGCGACGCTCTTTGCCGGCTTCGGCCTGCTGGCGACCGCCTGGATCGGTCTCTACTGGCGGCGGCATCTCTGGCCGCGCGAGGCGCCGGCCAACACGGGACGGCGCGCTTGAGGCCAGGGACCAAGCTGGCGCTGATCGGCCTCGGCACCCTGGCGGTGCCGCTCGATACCGCGCTGAACATCGCCTTCCCGGCGATCACCGCGCATTTCGGCCTGCCCCTGCCGATGATCCAGTGGGTGATCATCTGCTACGTGCTGACGCATGGCAGCCTGATGCTGGCCATGGGCCGCATCGGCGACATCGTCGGCCATGCGCTGGTCTTCCGAATCGGGCTCGCCTGGAGCGCGCTCGCCTATCTCGGCTGCTCGCTGGCGCCGACCTACGAATGGCTGATGGCGGCGCGCGTCGCGCAGGGGGTGGGGGCGGCGCTGGTCATCAGTTGCGGCCCGGCCCTGGCGACGAGCCTCTACCCGGAGAGCCAGCGCGCGCGGATCCTCGGCTGGTATGCGCTGTGTTTCGCCGCGGGATCGGTGATCGGACCCTCCTTCGTCGGGCTGCTGCTGGACCGCTTCGGCTGGCCCGTCGTGTTCTGGTTCCGCATCCCCGTGGCGCTGCTGGCGCTGCTGCTGCTGCGCGACCTGCCGGCGCCGCCGCGCAAGGCGGGGCGGGAGCCCTTCGACGCGCTGGGGGCGGTGCTGATCACCGGCACGCTGGTGGCGCTGCTGCTGGCGATCAACCGGGCCGGGGCCGCGCCTGTGGCCGCCGCCGGCCTGCTGGCGCTGGCGGTGCTCGGCTTCGCGCTGTTCCTGCGCCGCGCGCGCACGGCGCCGCGGCCGCTGATCGCGCTGCACCACTTCCGCTCGCGGGAGTTCAGCCTGGCGAACCTCGGCAACGCGCTGGTGAACTTGGCGGGCTTCAGCGTGCTGCTCTTCGTCGCCTACTACCTGGCGCGGGTGGCGGCACTGCCGACGGGTGTCGCGGGTTTCGTGCTGGCCTGCCAGCCGCTGGGGGCGATGCTGGCCTCGCCGCTGGCGGGGCGGCTGCTGGGGCGCTTCTCGGCGCGCACCATCACGCTGGTGGGCTCCGGGCTGGTGGCGCTCGGGCTCTTCCTGGTCAGCCGCTGGGGTGCGGCGGAGCCGGTCTGGTGGCTCGTCCTCTCGCTGCTGGTCAGCGGCACGGGGATGGGCCTGCAGACCGTGGCGGTGACGGACCTGGTGACGGGCGCGATGCCGAAGGCGGATCGCGGCGTCGCCGGCAGCCTGGTGATGATGACGCGCACCGTCGGGCTGGTGATCGCCGCCTCCTTGCTCACCTTGCTGTTCGCGACGCTGGAACGCGGCGCGCTCGCCTCGGGCGCGGCGGCGGAGCAGGCCTTCCTCGCGGCCTTCTCCGGTGCCTTCGCGGCCGCGGCGGCGGTGGCGGCGGGCTTCGTGGTGATCTCCCTGGCTCTCACTCCATCGGGATCTTCGCCTCGCGCACCACCCGGCTGATCTTCTCGTGCTCGGCGCGGAGGAAGGCGGCGAATTCCGCAGGCGTGCCGCCGGTGACGATGGCGCCCATGTCGAGCAGCCGCGCGCGACCCTCCGGCGTGCCGACGATCCCCATGATCTCCCGGTTGAGGCGCGCCACCACCTCGGGCGGCATCCCGGCGGGGCCGAAGAAGGCGTACCACTCCACCACCTCGAAGCCGGGGATCGCCGCCTCCGCCATGGTCGGCAGGTCCGGCACGAAGGGCAGGCGCTGCGCGGAGGTGACGGCGAGCGGCCGCACCGAGCCGTTGCGGACATGCGGCAGGGTGGAGCTGGCATTGCCGAACATCATCGGGATCTGCCCCGCGATCAGGTCGGCGATCGCGGGCCCGCCGCCGCGATACGGCACATGGGTCATGTCGATGCCGGTCGCCAGCTTGAAGACCTCGCCCGAGATGTGGACGGAGGAGCCGATGCCGGGCGAGCCGAAGGCGAGCTTGCCCGGGTTGGCCTTTCCGTAGGCGATCAGCTCGGGCACGGAGCGCACCGGCAGCGTATTGGTCACGACGAGGATGTTCGGCACGTCCGCCAGATGCAGGATCGGCGTGACGTCCTTGACGGGGTCGTAGGGCTGGCGGGTCAGCAGCGCCGCCGTGATCAGCGTGCTGATCGAGAGGCAGATGGTGTGGCCGTCCGGCGCCGCGCGCAGCGCCTCCACCGTGCCGATCGCGCCGGACGCCCCGCCGCGATTCTCCACCACGACCGACTGACCCAGCGCGGCGGCGAGCGGCGGCGCGATCTGCCGCGCCAGGATGTCCGTGGTGCCGGCGGGCGGCCAGGGCACGATCATGCGGATCGGGCGGGACGGCCAGGCTTGCGCGAGGGCAGGGGCGGGGAGCGCCCCGAGCGCGACGGCGGCGATGGCGTGGCGGCGACGGATCATCCCGGGTCCTCCTCGGTGCGCCCCCGGGACCCGCCCGGGTGCTCCTATGCCCTTTGCTGGGCTATTCGGGGCAGAGAATGCCCCGGGGGAGATGAACGCGCCATGTCCGAGACCGCCGCCACCGTGCTGGGCCGCTTCGTCGCCGCGTCGGACTGGGATGCCATCCCCGCGGCGGTCCGGGCGGAGGGCGTGCGCACGCTGCTCAACCACCTGGGCTGCGCGCTGGGCAGCACCAACGACCCGCAGGTGCGCCGCCTCGCCGCCGTGCTGTGTCCCTTCTCGGGCGCCGCGACGGCGACGGTGGTGGGGCAGGCGGAGCGGCTGGACCCGATGGCGGCGGGCTTCGTCAACGCCGTCGCCTCCAACCTGCTCGACTACGACGACACGCATCTGCGCACCGTGATCCACCCGGCCGCTCCCGTCGCGCCCGCCGTGCTGGCGCTGGCGGAGTCGCGCGGGCTCCCCGGAGCTGCCGTGCTGCACGCGCTGCTGCTGGGCATGGAGGTCGAATGCCGCATCGGCAACGCGGTCTCGCCTGGGCATTACGACCGGGGCTGGCACATCACCGCGACCACCGGCGTCTTCGGTGCGGCGGCGGGCTGCGCGAGACTGCTCGGGCTGGATGCGGCGGGTGTCGCGGCCGCGCTCGGCATCGCGGCGAGCCAGTCGGCGGGGCTGGTCGAGAACCTGCCGAACGGCGCGAAGAACGTGGGCGTCGGCAATGCCGCGCGGAACGGCCTGTTCGCCGCGCTGCTGGCAGAGGCCGGCTGCGACGCGGCGGCCGCGTCCATCGAGGGGCGCCTCGGCTGGGCGCGGGCCATGGGCGACGAGCCGCGCGTGGCGGAGATCACCGAGGGGCTGGGCGCCCGCTGGGAGGCGGGACGCAACACCTACAAGCCCTACCCCGCGGGCATCGTTTTCCACGCCGTGATCGACGCCGCGCTCGCGCTGCGGGCAGAGCTTCGCGCGCCCGATCCGGCCGCAATCGCATCGGTCGAGGTCGCCGGCGACGCGCTGCTGCTTGCGCGCGGGGATCGCGGCAAGGTGCGCATCGCCGGCGACCAGCGCGTCAGCATCCACCACTGCGCCGCCGTCGCGCTGCAGCGTGGCCGTGCCGGCGTTGCGGATTTCGACGCCGCGGCGCTGACCGACCCCGTGCTCGACGCGCTGCGCGACCGGGTGCGGGCCGTGCTCGACGCGTCGCTGCCGCGCGGTGCGGCGCGGGTGACCGTGACGCTCGCCGATGGCCGCCGCGCGGAGACCACGGTGCCGCACGCCCGCGGCAGCGCGGAGCGGCCGATGAGCGATGCCGGTCTCGACGCCAAGTTCCGCGACAACGCCACGCTCGGCGGCATGGCGGACCGGGCCGAGGCTGCGATCGCCGCCGTGCGGGGGCTCGGCGCCGCATCGGATGTCCGGACGCTGATGGCCCTGCTGAGGCGCTGATTGGGGCGACCTGCCCAGCTTCTGGGCAGTGCCGCGCACCCGGCTCCGGCCCGGCACGGCCCCAGCATGGCACGACCCTTGCAGCCCGAAATGTCATGGACCCGTCCAATCCCGTTGCCCGCTTCGTCGCGGTGCCGGCGCGCCTCTTCGCCATCCTGGGCGGCTGGTGGCTGCTCGCGCTGTCCTTCCTGACCGTCTTCGAGATCCTGGCGCGCAAATTCTTCAGCTTTTCCCTGCAGGGCGTGGACGAGATCGGCG
>JAIYAI010000108.1 GCA_027489135.1 Acetobacteraceae bacterium | reverse complement strand
TATCGGCGTGGTGGCGCATATCGCCGACCGCATCGCTGTGATGTATCGCGGCGCGATCGTCGAGGAAGGGCCGGCCGAGGCGGTGCTGGCGCCGCCCTACCATCCCTATACGCGGGCGCTGCTGTCGGCCGTGCCGGTCGTGGGGTCGCGCGGGCGGGCCGCGGCCCGCCTCAGGCTGAAGGGCGATGTCTCCTCCGCGCCGAGCGCGGGCGGCTGCCGCTTCGCGCATCGCTGCCCGGTGGCGCTGGGCGCGATCTGCACGGAGACGACGCCGCCGGTGCAGGAGGCCGCGCCGGGCCACCGCATCGCCTGCCACATCCCGCTGCCGGCGCTGTCCGACGTGCCCGCGGCCTTCGCGGTCGCCTGACGCGCGACCTACGCAGCGCTGACCTGCGGCCCGAAGGGCCGAGCGGCCGAATGGCCGCCGCCGCCTGTGCGGCGTAGCCAGGGCCGGCGGATGCCGGCCGCCCGGCGACTGAGGGGCCCGAAGGCAAAGCCTGCGGCCCGCAAGCGGCTTCAGCGCAGGGCGTGGACGTCGATCTCCATCTGGATCTCCGGCGCTGCCAGGCCCTTCACCACCATCGCCGAGAGCGCGATGGGCTGCGGGAAGCAGGGTTCCACCACCGCCATCACCGGCGCGAGGAAGGCGCGGTCCGTAACGAACACGGTGGCATGCGCGGCGTGCTCCATCGTGCAGCCGGCATCGGCGAGCAGCGCTACGACGTTCGCCATGGCCTGGCGCGCCTGCGCCGCGGGGTCGCCGGCGCCGGTGAAGACGCCCGCCAGCGTCAGCCCGGTCTGGCCGCGGAGGAAGACCTGGCGCGGCGTGCGCACGGCCATGCAGAACTCCGCCTCGAAGGGCTGGCGGTCATGGCCATAGGGCATGGTGGTGGAGCGGTAGGGGCGGATGCGTTCATGCGGCCCGCCCGGCACCACCTGCGCGTCGAGCTGGAACAGCGCGTCCGGGTCGGAGAGCCCGCCGACGATCAGCCCCGTGCTGACCGGCCGCACGCCGGCGAGGCGCCGCCCCATCACGCCATAGACGGGCTGGCGCCAGGCACGGTCGGTGATCTGCATGGTCATCTTGCAGAGGTCCGTCAGCTTCGCCCCGGCCGCGGCGAGCTTCGCCTCCAGCGCATCGAAGACGGCCTCGGCCTGCGCTGCCGCGGCCTCCGGCGTATGGCCCGGACGCGGCGCGATGAGGCCGTCGAGAGGCAGCGCGCCGCCGATGTCGAGGTCGAGCGCGACCAGCATCGCGGGATCGGGCAGGCCCGGCACGATCGCCTCCACCACGGCGGCCGCGGGCAGGTGGTGCGCGAGCACGGCACGCACCGGCGCGAGCCAGGCGCGATCGGTGACATGGACGGTGACGCGCCGCACCTCCGGCAGCGCGCTGCCGGCCCGGCGCAGCGCCTGTTCCGCCTGCGCCGCGGCATCGCCCTGGCCGGTCAGGCCGCGCAGGAACCCCAGGTCGCCGGCGCGCACCGTTATGATGCCGTCCTGGCTGCTGCGTTGAAGGGTCATCGCGGTGCCTCCTGTCCGCGAGCATGCGGGACGTGCCCCGCCGCGCGCAACTTGCCGGCGCGGCAATTCGGCGCATGATCCCGGGGTGAGGGCGGCGAAGACCGCCCGCCACGGGAGGATCCCGCATGATGTCAGGCATCCGCTTTCCGCGCCGGCCGCTGCTCGGGCTGGCCGCGACGCTCGCCGCGCCGGCGGTCCAGGCGCAGGGCATCGCCGGCGGGCGGCCCACCGCGATCGTGCTGCCCTATACGCCAAGCCCGGGGCAGGAGGTCGTCAGCCGCATCGTCATCGACGTCTTCACCGAGCGCTTCGGCGGGACCTTCGTCACGGATCATCGGCCCGGCGCCGGCACCACCGTCGCCGCGCGCCACGTGGCGCGGGCGAAGCCGGATGGCGGCACGCTGCTGCTGGCGACCAACGTCACCTTCACCATGGCGCAATTCGCCTACCGCAACCCCGGCTACGATGCGGACGCCGATTTCAGCCATCTCGGGCTGCTGGCGGAGGCGCTCTACTTCGTCGCCGCCAACCCGAAATGGGAGAGCGTCGATGCGCTGGTCGCCGCGGCGAAGCGCAACCCGGGCGGCCTGACCTTCACGAGCTGGGGCGTCGGCTCCGTCGCGCATCTGCTGGGCGTCGACTTCTGCCGCCGCGCCGGAATCGAGATGCTGCACCTGCCCTTCAACGGCGCGCCGCAGGCCCTGGTGGAGATCATCGCCGGCCGTGCCGACCTGATCTTCACCACCATGGTCGCGTCGCTGCCGCATGTGCAGTCCGGCAGGCTCCGGGCCATCGCCACGCCCTCGCCGCGGCGCGTGCCGGGGTACCCGGAACTGCCGACGATGGTGGAACTCGGTTATCCCGACTTCGTCATGCTGCCCTGGTACAGCCTCTCGGCGCCGGCCGGCCTGCCGCAGCCGCTCTTCGGCCAGTTGGAGGAGGCGGTGATGGCGGCCTATGGCGCGCCCGCCACCGCCGCGAAGTTGGCCGAGCAGGGGCTGG
>JAIYAI010000023.1 GCA_027489135.1 Acetobacteraceae bacterium | reverse complement strand
TGGCGATCTGCTTGGTCCAGCGATTCGGCGTGCCGAAGGCCCAGGTCCAGCCCACGGCCATATGCGCATAGGTCTGGTCCGAGCCCCAGGCATCGTACCAGGGCATCTGCTGCTCGGCATTGAGCGAGACACCGTTGAAGTACATCACCTCGTTCGGCGTGCCCTGCAGCGAGCCCTCGGCGCTGCTGCCGTTGTCGCCGCTGATGTAGATGATCAGCGTATTGTCGCGCTGGCCGAGCCGCTCGACCTCCGCGATGACGCGGCCGATCTCATGGTCCGTATAGGCCAGGTAGGCGGCATAGACGTTCACCTGGCGGATGAAGAGGCGCTTCTCGACGTCCGACAGGCTGTCCCAGCGCGGCACGCTGTCCGGCCAGGGCGTCAGTTGCGCATTGGCGGGAATGACGCCGAGCCGCTGCTGATTGGCGAAGATCCGCTCGCGCAGCTTCTCGTAGCCGTCGTTGAACAGGTTCATCGCCTCGATGCGCTGCACCCAGTCGCGCGTCGGGTGGTGCGGCGCGTGCGTGCCGCCGGGCGCGTAGTGGATGAACCAGGGCCGGTTCGGCGCGATCTCGGTCTGGGTGCGGATATAGGTGATGGCGTCGTCGGCCATCGCGGTGATCAGGTTGAAGCCCGGATTGCCCGTGTAGGGGTGGATCGGCGTGGTGTTGCGGAACAGGTTGCCGGGCTGCCACTGGCTGGTATCGCCGCCGACGAAGCCGAAGAAATAGTCGAAGCCCATGCCGACGGGCCAGTTGGTGAAAGGTCCGGCGGCCGAGGCCTCCCAGGCCGGCGTGTTGTGGTTCTTGCCGAACCAGGCGGTGGCGTAGCCATTCTCCTGCAGGATGGCGCCGATCGTCGCAGTCTCCCGCGGGATGATGGAGTTGTAGCCGGGGAAGCCGGTGGAAAGCTCGCCGATGACCCCGAAGCCGACCTGGTGGTGGTTGTGCCCGGTCAGCAGCGCGGCGCGCGTCGGCGAGCAGAGCGCGGTGGTGTGGAAGGTGGTGTAGCGCAGGCCCGATTGCGCGACGGCGTCGAGCGTCGGCGTCGGGATCACGCCGCCGAAGGTGGACGGTGCGGCGTAACCGACATCATCGGTCAGGATCAGCAGCACGTTGGGCGCATTGGCCGGCGGCATCACCTGCGGCGGCCAGGCCGGCTGACTGTCGATCGCGTTGGGCAGGATGGTGCCGGTGAAGGGCGGCGTCGGCGCGGGCAGGCTGAGCCCGTTCGGCGTCATCACCGAATCCGGCGCACCCGGCGTGCCGCGGACCTGCTGCGCCGTCGCCGGCCCGCCGAGCACGAGGCCGACCGCCAGCACCATGCCCCAGGCCAGAGGCCCTTTGTATCCGATCATCCCTCGACCTCTCCGAACCACGCGCATGGGGAACCATGCCGCAACCGGGCGCCGTACTGGGCATGAAAGGTTATCCCATTCCGGTTCCCCGGCCCGCCCCCTCCCCGCGTTGCCGGTGGGCCACACTGTTTCCCAGGCAGCCGGGGCGCCGGAATCGGACAGCTTTCGCGGCAGTAAATTCGCGCCCGCTGCCATATCTACGCCACCCCAGACTGCGGGCCCGCCGCCCGCGAAAACATTCGCAAGGCTCGGCACGTATGCGTCACATCCTCCGTATCGCCGTTGCCGCGCTGGCGGCGCTGGCCGCCGGGACCGCCCAGGCGCAGCCCGCGGCTGCCCCGGCGCCCGCCACCGCGCCCGCATGGGGCGTTTCCGTCACCCCCTATGTCTGGCTACCGGCGCTGCGCGGCTCCATGCAGACGCCGCTGCCGCGGGTGGGCGACCGCAGCCTCAGCCTCGGCAGCGGCACCGTCTTCACCGATCTTGACGCCGTGCCGGTCATGGTCGCCGGGGAGGTTCGCTACGACCGCTTCATCCTGGCCGGCGACCTCGTCTATTCGACGCTGGCGCAGGACATCCGGGTCGGGCGGGACGTCCTGTTCGATGGCGGCCATGTTCGCAGCATCTCCACCTTCGGCACCATCCTCGGCCTCGTGCGCGCGGTGGACACGCCGGGCCAGACGGTCGATCTCGGCGCCGGCACGCGCATCTGGAATTTCTCCAACAAGGCGTCGCTGAACCCGGGGCAGATCTCCGGCGCCATCCAGAAGAGCTCGCTCACCTGGGCCGATCCGCTGCTGGCGGCGCGCTACCATGCGCGCCTCTCGCCCGCCTTCGGCCTGGGCGTCTATGGCGACATCGGCGGCTTCAATGCCGGCTCCCGCCTGACCTGGCAGGTGATCGGCTCGGCCGACTACGACCTCAGCGCCTCGACCACGCTGCGCGTCGGCTGGCGCTACCTGTATGTGGACAAGACGAAGGGCAGCGTGGGCGTCGATCTCGGCTTCAACGGCCCCTTCCTCGCCGCGACCTTCCGCTTCTGAACAAGGACCATCACCATGCGTGAGCTCCGTACCGGCCTGATGGCCGCCACCGTCACCACCCTTGGCCTGGCCCTGCCCCTGGCCGCCCAGGCCCAGCCCGTCACCGGCCTCTACATCGGTGCCGCCGTCGGCGCGAACTGGGTTGGCGAGACCGATCTCAGCCAGTCCGGCCCGGTCACCCAGCGCCTGCGCCAGAACGGCTATGCCGCGCCGGGCGGCAGCGTCAGCTTCGATACCGGCATCGTCGCCCTCGGCAGCCTGGGCTGGGGCTTCGGCAACGGCCTGCGCGCCGAGATCGAGGGCAACTACCGCACCAACAACACCAATGCCGTCACCGGCTTCGGCCGCCTCGGCGCCACCGGCCGGCTGAACAACGCCGGCGGCGACCAGCAGACCTACGGCGTGATGTTCAACGCCCTCTACGACTTCCACCTGCCCGGCTCGCCCTGGGTCGTCCCCTACATCGGCGCCGGCGTCGGCATCGGCTGGACGCAGCTCAACGGCACCCGCGCCGCCTTCAACAGTATCACGCCGAACATCGCCCCGGCCTCCATGGCCATCGGCAGCACGGAGCTGAACTTCGCCTACCAGGCGATCGCCGGCGCCGCCTTCCCGATCGCCGGCGTCCCCGGCCTCGCGCTGACGACGGAGTTCCGCTTCTACGGCACGCTGCAGAACAAGTTCGACGCGACGCTGAACTACGTGAACACGACGACGGGGCGCACCGAAAGCCTGCGCGGCTCGGTCAAGGCGGACAACTACAACTACTCGCTGCTGCTCGGCGTCCGCTACGCCTTCAACGCCGCGCCGCCGCCGCCGCCGCCGGCGCCCGTCGCCGCGCCGCCGCCGGTGGCCCGCACCTACCTGGTCTTCTTCGACTGGGATCGCGCCGACCTGACCACCCGCGCGAAGGAGATCATCGCCGAGGCCGCCAACGCGTCCCGCACGGTGCAGACCACCCGCATCGAGGTGCAGGGCCACGCCGACCGCTCCGGCTCCGACGCCTACAACATGCG
>JAIYAI010000226.1 GCA_027489135.1 Acetobacteraceae bacterium | reverse complement strand
GCGCAGCTTGCACTCGGCCGGGACCTGGCTGTCGTCGCCCATGACGACGATGGTGCGGATGCTCGCGGGGAGCTTGTCGACCAGCGCCTCCGCCCCGGCGAGCAGCGTCGGATCGACGAAGAGATGCGTGTCCTGCGCGTCGGCCAGGATGAAGACGAGCTGATCAGGGAAGAGCCGCGGGTTCACCGTATGCAGCACCGCGCCCATGGAGGAGATGGCATAGTATGCCTCCAGGTGGCGGTGGTCGTTCCAGGCCAGTGTGGCGATGCGCTCGCCCTGCTGCACGCCACGGGCCTTGAGCGCATGGGCAAGCTGGGCCGCGCGGCCGGCGATGTCGCGCCAGGAATGCCGGACGAGGGTGCCGTCCGGTCGGGCGGTGACGATGCGCGAGGCCGGGTGGTTGCGGGCCGCATGCCCCAGCAGCGCGGAGATCAGCAGCGGTCGGTCCTGCATCAGGCCCAGCATGACGTTCGTCTCCCTGTCGTCGCCGTGCCGCCACTGGCAGGTCACGGGCGCTTGAACGCCCGCTCATATTGGCGACGGCACGGCCGGGAGCAAGCGCTTCGGCGGGCAGGATGCTCCCGCTGGACGCACCCTCGGCAGGCAACATGCGCCGGCTGGACGCATCCTCGGCGGGCAACATGCGCCGGCTGGACGCATCCTCGGCGGGCAACAAGCGCCGGTTGAAGGCCCCTCAGCGGGTCACATGGGCGGCGACGGCGCGCCAGCGGGCACCGTTGCGGGTCCACACGTCCGTGTAGCGGCCCTGCCGCGGTTCCCCCGTCGCGGTCGCGTACTCGGTGCGGGCATGGATGATCGCTGTGTCGCCGAAGACGCGGATCAGCACGTCGCGCGCAACCAGGCCGCGGATGGTCACGGGCCGCGCCGACTGGGCCAGGAAGCCGGCGCGCTCGACCAGCGTGCCGTCCGGGTTGGAACAGAAGAATTCAGGGGCCATTATGCGCTCGAAGCCGGCGACGTCACCGTCCTGGACGCAGCGGATGTATTCCTCGTTCAGCACCGACAGCGTGGCGTGTTCGATCATCGGCGTCTCCCCGGCAGCCGCGACCTCATGCCCCGGCCCGCAGGAAGGCCGCCGCCCGCTCCCCGATCATCAGCGCCGCGGGCTGGATGTTGGAGGAGGGCACCAGCGGCATCACGCTGGCATCGGCGACGCGCAGCCCGGTCACGCCCTTCAGCCTGAGCTGCGGATCGACCGGCGCGAAATCGTCCTCCCCCATCCGCGCCGTGCCGCAGGGGTGGTAGACCGTGCCGCCGTCGCGGCGGATATGCGCCAGGATATCCTCGTCCGAGGTGGCGCGCGGCCCGGGGGTCAGCTCCTCCTCGATCAGCGCGGCGAGCGGCACCTGGGCGGCGATGCGGCGGGCATATTTCACCGCCTCCACCATCAGGTGCTGGTCGTAGGCAGCCTCGAGGTAGTTGGCGCGGATCACCGGTTTGGCGTCCGGATCGGGGCTGCGCAGCGTGATGGTGCCGCGGCTCTCGGGGCGGCAGATGCTGCCGCTGAACATGAAGCCGGGGTGCGCATCCGGCCCCACGTCATAGGTCGTGACGGTGAAATTGACGAAGAGGTACTGCATGTCCGGCTCCTCGGCGCCGGGCAGGACGCGGGCGAAGAAATTCGCCTCCGCCGCGCCGATCGACATGGGCCCGCGCCGGTCATAGGCATAGCGTGCCGCCATGCGCAGCTTGCCGAGCGGGTGGTTCCACAGCTCGTTCACGGTGCCACATGGTTTCGTGCGGTAGCGCATGCGCTGCAGGAAATGGTCCTGCAGGTTCTGCCCGACCCCTGGGCTGTGGTGCTGCACCGGGATGCCCATCGCCTGCAGATGCGCGCCGTCACCGATCCCCGACAGCATCAGGATCTGCGGCGTGCCGATGGCGCCGGCCGAGAGCACCACCTCGCGCCGCGCCTCCCAGCGCTCGAGGCCAGCGGGGCGCTTCACCAGGGCGCCGACGCAACGCGGACCGTCGAACAGCAGGCGGCGGATCGGCCGGTCCGGCATGATCTTCAGGTTGGCGCGGTTGCGCGCGGGCCAGAGATACATGTCGCCGGAGTGGCTGCGCACGCCCTTCCTGACGTTCATCTGCATCGGCCCGGCGCCCTCGTGCCAGGCGCCGTTGAAGTCCGTGACGCGCTTGTAGCCCATCGCCAGCGCGCTCTCGATGAAGGCCTGGGCGCCGGTCGAGACATGCCGCGCCTCGGCGGCGTGGATCGGGCCGTCCTGGCCGCGCTCCTCCGAAGGTGGGCCGTCCCAGCTCTCCATCCGCTTGAAGAAGGGCAGCACGTCGTCATAGGCCCAGCCGCGCGCTCCGGACTGCGCCCAGCGGTCGTAGTCGCGGGGCGAGCCGCGCAGGAAGACGAGGCCGTTCACCGCGCCCGAGCCGCCCACCACCTTGCCGCGGGGCCAGTGGATGGAGCGGCCGTCGAGCCCGGGCTCGGCCTCTGTATGGAAGCGCCAGTCATACTTGCCCGAGGCGTAGAGCCGCGCGAAGCCCGCGGGGATGCGGATCCAGGGCTCGCGCCACGCCGCCGGCCCGGCCTCGATCACCGCGACCTGGGTGCCTGGATCCTCGGACAGCCGCGCGGCGATGACGCAGCCCGCGGAGCCGGCGCCGAGGACGAGCACGTCGGTGGCATAGGTCGCGACGACGCTCTCGCAGTCCCGCAGCATCGGGGCCTCGGGCATGGTCTCAGGCCACCTGGTCGGCGAGCAGGTCCAGGTGATAGGCGGTGTCGCCGAACATGTGCTCGATCACCATGACGCGGCGGAAATAGTGGCCGACGGCGTATTCCTCCGTCATGCCGATGCCGCCATGCAACTGCACGGCATTCTGGCTGACGAAGCGCCCAGCCTGCCCCACGCCGACCTTCGCCATGGAGATGCTGCGGGCGCGCTCCGCGGCGTCCGCCTCCTCCACCATCATCGAGGCCAGCATCGCCATCGACCGGCCCTGCTCCATCGCCGTCAGCATCTCCGCCGCGCGGTGCTGCAGCGCCTGGTTCTCGCCGATCGGCTTGCCGAACTGGACGCGGGTCTTGAGATAGTCCAGCGTCATGGCCTGCATGGCTTCCATGGCGCCGATCACCTCGCCGGCCGTAGCCGCGATGCCGGCCTGCACCACCCGCTCGATCACCGGCAGGGCATGGTCGAGATCGCCGATCAGTGCATTGCCCGGCACCTTCACGCCCGAGAGGGAAATCTCCGCCGCCGGTGAGCCATCGCGCAGCCTGTAGCCGCGCGTCGCGACACCCGGCGCCTTGGCGTCGACGAGGAAGAGCGACAGGCCACCCGCATCATGCCGCCCGCCGGCGGTGCGCGCGCTGACGATGAGCTGGTCGGCGCAGGACCCTCCGAGGACCACGGACTTCGCGCCTTCCAGCACGAAGCCG
>JAIYAI010000104.1 GCA_027489135.1 Acetobacteraceae bacterium | reverse complement strand
GATCTGATGGACGCGGCGGTGGCGGGGTTGCCGGGGTGCTGCCGCGGCACCGGGGGCGCTGTGGTGCCGACGCTGGTGCTGTTCGGGGCGAAGGACCGGATCGTGCCGGTGCGGGTGGCGCGGCAGGTGCTGGGGACGGTGCCGGGGGACGGGTCGGCGCGGATCGCCTTCTATCCGGAAGGCTGGCACCTGCTACTGCGGGACGAGAACCGGGAGGCGGTGGCGGAGGACGTGCTGGCCTGGCTGCGCGACCCGCGCGGGGTGTTGCCGAGCGGGGCAGACCAGGCGGGGCGGGCGTGGGTGCAGGGCAGGTAGGGCCTACCCCCGACATCGGCAGGTACCGCTCATCGGGTCGCCGGTCAGTTGCCCTCGGCCATGGGATTGAGCCAGGGCACGCCGCAGTCCCGGAAGTGCCGCTCGTTGGCCGTGACGATCACAAGCCCTTGCGCGGCGGCCGTTGCGGCGAGGAGCATGTCGAGCGCGCTGCGCGGGCGACCCGCCGCGCTGCCCTCGGCCATCAGCCGCGCCCATTCAAGTGCGGCGCGCGTGTCGAACGGCAGGACGCGGCCGGCGAACAGAGCCTGGGGGCCCTCCGGGCCGTTAAACCAGGCCTCCAGTTCGTGCCGACGCCGACCCGCCGGCAACTCCAGGATCCCGCGCCGAATCTCGGCCAAGGTCAGGGCCGCGATGTACAGCGTCGAATCAGGATGCGCGCCGAGCCAGTCAAGCACGGCCGGTGCAGGGCGCGGCCGGACCGCCTCGCTGATGATGTTGGTATCGAGCAAGTAGCGCGCCGTCACAGTCCGGAATCGCGCCCGGGGAGGTCTTCGCGCGAGAGATCGAGATCGGCGCCAACCATGGGCGACCGACGCAATGCAGCCAGGATGCCGCCGGCGACGGGTGGTTCGGCGGCGCCGAGACGACGATTCAGATCGGCGCGGAGGCGCTGCGCCGCGGCATCATCGGCAGCGAGGCGCCGGGCAATGTCGCGGATGAGGTCCTTGTCGGCCTCCCGCCCGCGGACTTCGAAGCGCCCGAGCCCACGCTCGGCGATGCGGCGGCGATGCGCGTTGAGAGCGCGGGTCTGGGCAGGACTGGGCATGATCCCTCCGATATAGCCGGCAATATAGCCAGGGAGTACAGTCGATCCAAGACGATCGAAACCGTCACGCACCCATCGCTTGACCGCCGCTGCATCCGCGCCGACGCTGACATGGTGCCGCGAATCGACCTCCTGCCTGGGTCGCCCCGCCGGTGATCGGCGCTTGACCCGCCCTTCCGCGCTGCGCATCTGCGCCGCGTGCCCCGGCGCCTCCGCGCCCCCGGGGCGGAGGAGCCTGTTCCCGGCATGACCACCGCCGTTCCGCACCCCAAGCGTCTCTTCATTCGCACCTGGGGCTGCCAGATGAACGTCTACGACAGCGCCCGCATGGCGGATGTGCTGGCGCCCCTCGGCTACGCGCCGGCCGAGGCGCCGGAGGGGGCCGACATGGTCATCCTCAACACCTGCCACATCCGGGAAAAGGCCAGCGAGAAGCTGTTCTCCGAACTCGGCCGCCTGCGCGCCGCGAAGCAGGAGAAGGCGGCGCTCGGGGAGCGGATGGTCCTCGCCGTTGCAGGGTGTG
This sequence comes from Acetobacteraceae bacterium, assembly GCA_027489135.1. Taxonomy (GTDB): domain Bacteria; phylum Pseudomonadota; class Alphaproteobacteria; order Acetobacterales; family Acetobacteraceae; genus JAIEOP01. The sequence goes on along the minus strand of JAIYAI010000104.1, from coordinate 12,526 downwards.
TGGCCCAGGCCGAGGGCGCGGAGATCACCGCCAGGGCCCCCTGGGTCGACATCGTCCTCGGTCCGCAGACCTACCACCGCCTGCCGGAGATGGTCGCCCGCGCCTCCCGCGCCGCCGGCGCCGTGATCGAGACCGACTTCCCCGTCGAGGCCAAATTCGACCACCTGCCCGACGCCGCGGCGCCCCAAGGCGTGACGGCCTTCCTGACCGTGCAGGAGGGCTGCGACAAGTTCTGCAGCTTCTGCGTGGTGCCCTACACCCGCGGCGCCGAGTTCAGCCGCCCCGTCGCCGCCGTGTTGGCCGAAGCACGCCGCTTGGTTGCCGGCGGGGCCCGCGAGATCACGCTGCTCGGGCAGAACGTGAACGCCTATCATGGCGACGCGCCGGACGGTCCCACCTGGGGCCTCGGCCGCCTGCTCCGCGCACTGGCCGAGATCCCGGGCCTCGCCCGCCTCCGCTACACCACCAGCCACCCGCGCGACATGGACGATGACCTGATCGCCGCCCATGCCGACCTGCCCAGCCTGATGCCCTATCTGCACCTGCCCGTGCAGTCCGGCTCCGACCGGGTGCTGGCCGCCATGAACCGCGGCCATACGGTCGAGGATTTCCTCGGCATCGTCGACCGCCTTCGGACCGCCCGCCCCGATCTCGCCCTCTCATCGGACTTCATCGTCGGTCATCCGGGCGAGAGCGCCGCAGACTTCGACGCGACCATGCGCCTGATCGAACGCGTGGGCTTCGCAAGCGCCTTCTCCTTCAAGTATTCGCCACGGCCTGGAACCCCCGCCGCGGGTGCCCCACTTCAGGTGGCGGAGGCGGAGAAGGACGCCCGGCTCGCCGCCCTCCAGGCCTTGCTGCGGGACCAGCAGGCCGCGTTCAACGCATCCCGCGCCGGCATGACCATCCCCGTGCTGATCACCGGCGCCGGCCGGCATCCAGGCCAGGTCGCCGGGCGTTCCCCCTGGCTGCAGCCGGTGCATGCCGATGGGCCGCTCGACCTGGTCGGACAGGTCGTGCCGGTCGAGGTCCTCGCCGGACACCCCAATTCGCTCGCCGGGAAGCTGGTGCCCGGCGCGCAGGCCACCCGCCACCATCAGCCCGAAGAGGAGCCTGCCCCCGCTTGAGCGCCACCACCTCCGTCGCGTCCCGCCAGGGGGACCTCCGCGCCATGGCGCGGCCGGCCCCCTCCGCCCCCGAACAGCGCAGCGTCACGCTGCAGTTCGACGACAACGCCCTGCTCCCCCTGCTCTACGGGGAACATGACCGCCACCTGGCGCGGGTGGAACAGCGGACCGGGGTTCGATTGTCGTCGCGGGGCAACCGGCTGACCATCGCGGGCGCGCCGGAACGAACGGAGGTGGCGGAGGCCGCGCTGCGGGCGCTGTGGAAACGGCTGGAACGCGGCCAGTCCGTGACGACCGCCGAGGTCGAGGCGGCGCTGCGCATGGCCGAGGGCGAGGCCGAGAACGACCCGCGCCTGCCGCTGCAGGACGTGCCGGAGATCCGCACCCGCAAGGCGGCGATCGCCCCCCGCACGCCGGCCCAGGCCGCCTATATCGACCTTCTGGCGCGGCAGGAGATGTGCTTCGGCATCGGCCCCGCCGGCACCGGCAAGACCTACCTCGCGGTGGCGCAGGGCGTGGCGCTGCTGCAGGCCGGACGGGTCGACCGCATCGTCCTCTCCCGCCCGGCGGTGGAGGCCGGGGAGCGCCTGGGCTTCCTGCCTGGTGACCTGAAGGAGAAGGTCGACCCCTATCTCCGCCCCCTCTACGACGCGCTGCACGACATGTTGCCGGCCGAGCAGGTGGCGCGCCGCATCGCCTCGGGCGAGATCGAGATCGCGCCGCTCGCCTTCATGCGCGGCCGGACGCTCGCCCACTGCTTCGCCATCCTGGACGAGGCGCAGAACACCACCCCGGCCCAGATGAAGATGTTCCTGACCCGGATGGGGGAAGGCACGCGCATGGTCATCACCGGCGATCCGACCCAGGTGGACCTGCCGCCAGGCCAGAAATCCGGCCTGACCGAGGCGCTGCGTATCCTCGACGGGGTTCCCGGCATCGGTGTCGCCCGCTTTGACGAACGGGACGTGGTCCGCCACCCACTCGTCGCCCGCATCGTCGCCGCCTATGCGCAGGAGGACCAGAAGCGCCTGCAGAGTGCGTCCTTCGCCCGCGCACCCCTGGACCCGGGGGCTCCGGAGACCGATATGACGGCCGGACGCGGCGCCCCCATCGATGCGCGCCGGGGGAAGAAGGATCAGGATGGACCCGGGAAGTAGCACGCCCGGCGGTTTTCGGGGCTCGCCCCGGACGGCCGCTGGGATCCAGGACGCCCTCGCCTTGGCCGAGGCTGAGGAGCAGCCACCGGAACCGGAGCCTTCCGCCACGATCGAGATCGTCGTGGCGGATACGGCGTGGCGCCGCTTCGTGCCCGGCGCCGAGACGCTCGCGCGGCGCGCCGTCCTTGCAGCCCTTGCCGACGACGGCGCGGCGGACGAGGGCAGCATTTCCGTCCTCCTCGCCGACGACCGCACGCTGCGGCGCCTGAACGGCGAGCACCGGGGCATCGAGAAGCCGACCAACGTCCTTTCCTTCCCCGGCGAGGCGCCCGGCCATCTCGGCGACATCGCGTTGGCCCTTGGCGTCGTCCGGCGGGAGGCCGCCGCCGCCGGCAAGCGCCCCGCGGCGCATTTCGCCCATCTCGTCGCCCACGGCACGCTGCACCTGCTCGGACACGACCACCTGGCCGCTGGCGAGGCGCGCCGGATGGAACGCGCCGAGGCCCGCGCGATGGCCCGCCTCCGGCTGCCCAATCCCTGGAAGGGGCTGGGCGCATGAGCGCGACCAACGGCAACGGCCAAGGCAAGGATGGGCTGTTCTGGAAGCTCCAGGGCCTGCTCCGCCGGCGCGAGGCGGAATCCGTCCGCGACCGGATGGAGGAGCTGATCGAGGAAACCCACGCCGAGCGCGCCGACGGCAAGGGCGCGCCGCGCCACGCCGACGAGATCGACGCGCATGAGCGCGTCCTGCTCTCCAATGTGCTCAAGCTGCGCGAGCAGACCGCCTACGACGTCATGGTGCCGCGCGCCGACATCATGGCCATGCCCGAGGAATACACGCTCGAGCAGGCAATCCGCCTGATCCAGCGCGACGGGCATTCGCGCTACCCCGTCTATCGCGGCCAGCTCGATGATGTCGTCGGCATGGTCCACATCAAGGACGTCTTTGCCTCCGTCGGCACCGACCGGCCCTTCGACCTCAAGGCGATCCTGCGCAAGCCGCTCTTCGTCGTGCCCTCCGTGCCCGTGCTCGACCTGCTGCTGCAGATGCGCCAGGCGCGGGTGCACATGGCGCTGGTCGTCGACGAGTACGGCGGCATCGACGGCCTCGTCACCATCGAGGACCTGGTCGAGACCATCGTCGGCGACATCGCCGACGAGCACGACGAGGACGGCCCGCCGCAGATGATCGACCGGCAGGACGGTACGATCGAGCTCGACGCGCGCACCAAGATCGAGAGCTTCGAGGAGAAGCTCGGCCCCGTCCTGACCGACGAGGAACGCGGCAGCGACATCGACACGGTGGGCGGACTGGTCTTCACCCTGGCGGGCCGCGTGCCGGCGAAGGGGGAGCTTGTCTCCCACCCCTCGGGGCTCGAGTTCCGGGTGCTCGACTCCGATCCGCGGCGGATCCGGCGCCTGCGCGTGCGGCGGCCCGGCACGGTGGAGCAGAAGCAGGCGGCGGAATAGCGCCACCCGCATGTAATCGTTCCAGTATGGAATGATCGTGCCGTCGGATCGCGTGCAACCGTTGCCACCCCTGGCGCCTTCCTGCCGCATGACCTTCCGGGGCAAGCCGCCGGGCAGCGGCTCGGGAGAGATGTCGCAGCGCACCGCGGCGCTGCGGCCGACCATCGCGCTGGCGCCGGACCAGGCCGCCAAGGCCCGGGCACTCCGCCGCAAGGGCCTCGACCCGGAGGCGATCGCCGAACGCTTCGCCGTCCCGGTCGAGGAGGTGGAGAAGGCCCTGGTGCAGATGCGCAGCCGCCGGCCCGAGACAACCCGAGGCACGTTGAACGTCACCCTCGCCGCGCATCGCCTGGTGCTGTCCGAACGCCAGGGCGACGAGCCGTTGTGGCAGACCATGGACCAGCTGCTCGACGAGTTGCTGCGGCTGCGCGCGCTGGCGGGGCCCAGGCGGCCGCGCAAGGCGAAGGCGGCGGGAGAGCCGCTGCCTGGGTTGTTGGAATGATACCAGCGGCCCGGTTTCTTGACCGGGCCGAGGCGCCGAACGGCGCCCGCCGGTCATGCGACAGCATGCGGCTCGCATGACGCGGCGAAGCCAAGCAAACCGGAGGTTTGCGCGTCACGCCCAAGGCGTGCTCCGCACGACGCGTCTGAGGGGGTCGTGAACGTGTCAACATTCAGGGCCGTTGGTAGAAGGGCACTCCCCAAGGCCGCGACAAGGGCGCGGCAAGGCGTGCGCTTCGCCACCGGCGCGCCTGCCTCCCTCGGCTCAGGCCGGCGACCCGCCGGTCATGGACGATCCACCTGGAGCGGCGGCCCCAGGAATTCCATCTGCCACTGCACGCCGAACGCGTTCAGCGATGCCGGGTCCAGCCTGCCGTCGCGCATCACCTCAGCAAGGCCCAGGAAGAAGGCCGCGGCGTCGAGACCGGGCAGGATCTGGATGTACTGGCGCGCGGGCATAGGTCCGAGATTGACGAAGGCATGGGCGGCACCGCCCGGCACGGTCAGGACGTCCCCGGCATCCGCCGTGATCCGGCGGCCATCGATCTCGAAGAGGTAGCGGCCTTCCAGCACGTAGAAGATCTCCGCCTCGCGGTGCCGGTGCAGCGGGGGCCCGAAGCCCGGGGCGTTGATCGTCTCGATCGCGGTCAGCACGCCCCCCGTGGCGTCCTGCGGCACCCGCACCTGCAGGCTGAGGCCAATCGCCGGAATCAGGATGGGCGGGTCCCCTCCCGCCGAATGCAACATGCGGACGCTCATCGACGCGATCCATCCCTACCCCGGCCATCCACGCGAAAGCCCCGTCCTCACCGCCGGTACTGGGCCTCCGTCACCTGCTCCATCCAGGTCACCGCGCTGCCGTCCAGCTTCTCCTGGATCGCGATATGGGTCATCGCCGTGGTCGGGCTCGCGCCGTGCCAGTGCTTCTCCCCCGGCGCGAACCAGACGACGTCGCCGGGCCGGATCTCCTCGACCGGCCCGCCCTCGCGCTGCGCCCAGCCGAGGCCGGCCGTCACCACCAGCGTCTGGCCCAGCGGATGGGTGTGCCAGGCGGTCCGCGCCCCGGGCTCAAAGGTCACCGCCGCGCCGGCGACGCGCGCCGGGTCCGGCGGGCTGAAGAGCGGGTCGATGCGGACCGTGCCGGTGAACCAGTCGGCCGGCCCTTTGCCGGAGGGCCGCGATCCCGCGCGCATGATGTCCATGGTCGTCCCTTTCCTGCCGCGCGGCACAGCCTTCCACTCATCCGCGGAATGGGAAAGCCACGATCGCGCCGGCCCCTCCCGGCCCGGGGGCGGGTCGGCCTATGCTGCCGGACAAGGCACGGGGGAGGACCAGGATGCGGCATCTCGGCAGGCGGACGGCGCTCGCGGCCCTGGGAGCGCTGGCGCTGCGGCCCGCCGCCGCGCAGGACGCGGCGCGGGCGATCCGCCTCATCGTCCCCTACGCCCCGGGCGGCACCAACGACATCATCGCGCGCCTCCTGGCCGAGCCCCTCGCCCAGGCGCTGGGCCAGCCCGTGCTGGTGGAGAATCGCGGCGGCGGCGCGACGGTCCCCGGCATGCAGGCCGTCGCCCAGGCCGCGCCGGACGGGCTGACCGTCGGCGTCGTCGACAGCGCCTTCACCATCAACCCGAGCCTGCTCGGCGCCGCCCGCCTGCCCTACGACACGCGCCGCGACTTCGCCCCCGTCTCCCTGCTGGTCAGCGCGCCGCTGGTCGTGGTGGTGAACCCGTCCCTGCCGGCGCAGGACCTGCGCGGCCTGATCGCCCTGGCCCGAGCCCGCCCCGGCACACTCAGCTACAGTTCCGCCGGCATCGGCACCTCCGGTCACCTCGCCGGCGAGCAGTTCAAGCAGGAGGCCGGCGGCCTCGACATCCTGCACGTGCCGCATCGCGGGGCGGGGCCGGCGCTGACCGACCTGCTCGGCGGCCAGGTGCAGGTGAATTTCGGCAGCCTGCCGCTGGTGCAGGAGCATCTGCGCGCCGGCCGCCTGCGCGCTCTGGCGGTGACAGGCGCGCTGCGCAGCCCGCTGCTGCCCGACGTGCCGAGCGCGGCGGAGGCCGGGCTGCCCGGCCTCGACACCGAGCTTCCGGTGGGGCTGGTGCTGCCGGCCGGGGCCTCGCCGGCCGCGGTGCAGCGCCTCGCCCAGGCGGCGTCGGGCGCGGTGACGGCGCCAGGCGCCTTCCGCGACCGGCTGACCGGCATGGGCTTCCGCCCCATCGGCAGCAGCCCCGCCGAATTCGCCGCCCGCATCGATGCCGAGATCACCCGCTGGGCCGCGGTGATCCGCGGCGGCAACATCCAGCCCGAATAGCCGACGAGGGAACCCGGACCGATGGACAAGCTCATCCCCACCACCGTCGTCGGCAGCTATCCGCAGCCGGACTGGCTGGTGAACCGCGACATCCTGACCGGCCGCTCCGTCCCGCGCGTGCATGCCGGGGAGATCTGGCGCCCCGATCCGGCGGTGCTGGAACGCGCGCAGGACGACGCGACCATCCTGGCGATCCGCGACATGGAGCGGGCGGGGATCGACATCGTGAGCGACGGGGAGTGCCGGCGGGAGAGCTATTCCAACCGCTTCGCCCTGGCGCTGGAGGGGATCACCGACGACCCGCCGGCCACCATCATCAGCCGCAACGGCAAGCCGACCCAGGTGCCGCGCGTGGTGGGCCCGATCCGCCGCACTCGCCCCGTGGAGGTGCGGGACGTCGAGTTCCTCCGCGCCAACACCGACCGTGCGATCAAGATCACCCTGCCCGGCCCCTTCACCCTGTCGCAGCAGGTCGTCGACGAGCACTACGGCGACGAGGAAGCGGTGGCTCTGGCCTATGCCGAGGCGGTGGCCGAGGAGGCGCGCGCCCTCTTCGCCGCCGGTGCCGACGTGGTGCAGCTTGACGAGCCCTGGCTGCAGGCGCGCCCCGAAGCGGCGGCGCGCTACGGCGTGAAGGCGATCAACCGCGCGCTGGCCGGGCAGCCGGGGACGACGGCGGTGCATTTGTGCTTCGGCTATGCGCATACGGTGAAGGACAAGCCGTCGGGCTATTCCTTCCTGCCGCAGCTTGCCGACAGCGCCGCGGCGCAGATCTCGATCGAGGCGGCGCAGCCGAGGCTCGATCTCGGCGTGCTGAAGGAATTGTCGGGGAAGACGATCCTGCTCGGCGTGCTCGACCTCGGCAGTGCGGAGGTGGAGACGGCGGAGACGGTCGCGGCGCGGATCCGGCGGGGGCTGGAATTCGCAGATGCGGCGCGGATCGTCGCGGCGCCGGATTGCGGGATGAAGTACCTGCCGCGGGAGCGCGCCTTCGGGAAGCTGCGCGCGATGGCGGAGGGCGCGGCGATCGTGCGGCGGGAACTGACGGGTGCGACCTGATCGGCCGAGGCCGGAGGCCGAGGGCGCGAAACAGGCCGCCAGACATACCGCATGACGGTCTACATCGACGACTATCGCGTGCCGTACCGGGGCCGGCGCATCTGCCACATGATCGCCGACACCGACGCGGAACTGCACGCCATGGCGACGGCGCTCGGCATCTCGGAGCGTTGGTTCCACCGCGACCACTACGACGTCACGGACGAGTTGCACGAGGCCGCCGTGGCGCTGGGCGCCGTGCCGATCACGGCGCGGGACTGCGCGACCATGGCGGTCTACCGTCGGCGCAACGGCCGGCTGCCGCGGCCAGAGGAAGTGCCGGCGATCAGGGAGGAGCGGGCAAGGCTCCGACGCTCTGCGTCCTGACACCAGGGTCGCGATCCGCCGCTATCTCCGCAAGATCCGGTCGGCGGAGATGATGAGCCGATCGAAGAGATGCATGCCCATCGCCATGAGGAACGTCACGGCAAGCGCTTTCCATCCCCCGGCGAACCAAATGAGCATCAGGACGGCGCAACAGACGACGCAGAGCAGGACCGAATAGGCGACACGACCTTTCGGCGCCATGCCGTTTGTCTTCCCACCAGATCGGACTGCCGCTGGCGGCGCCGCGCCTACGCGTCCCGGCGTGGCGACCAGCCATAGGCGCGGGCGCAGGCCCCGCCCATCAGCATCGCCCGCTCCGCCGCGCTCAGCCGGTCGGTCTGCAGGAAGGGCGTGACGGCCTGCTCGTAGTTCACCACGGCGAAGGCACGGGTCCAGTCTGTCCCCCAGAGGCAGCGCTCGAAGCCCCAGGCGTCGAACACGCGCGCCAGCGGGTCCCAGATGTCGGGGAAGGGATAGGGCTGCTTCGACAGGGTGCAGGCACCGCTGACCTTGATGACGACGTTCGGCCGGCGCGCCAGGTCCAGCACCTTCGACAGGTCGGCCCAGGGTTCCGCCGGCGCCGGCGGCACGCGCGGCTGCAGGATGCCGAGATGGTCGAGGATGAAGCGCGTCTCCGGATGCCGGTCGATGATGGTCCGCCCGACCTCCAGGTTGTCCCAGCAGAGGATGTTGACGGGAAAGTCGTGCACCACCGCGGCGCGCAGGATTCGGTCGATGCCGAGGTCCGTGGCCTCGCGGCCGGATTCCTTCGGCAGCATGATGCGGATGCCGACCGTGCCGGGCGTCGCCTTCCAGGCGGCGATGACATCGGCCACCGCCGGATCGTCGGGATCGACCGGCTTGACGATGCCGAAGCGCCCGGGATGCGCGCGCTGTACCTCGACCGCGTAGCTCGCGTCGAAGCGGTACATGGAGAAGGAGGAGATGAAGATCGCGCCGTCGACGCCGACCGCGTCCATCGCCGCGACCATCTCGTTGCCGGTGACGTGCGGCGGCCAGTTCGGCACGCTGTGCCAGGGCCGGGCCGGCGTGTTCGCCTCATAGGCGTGGACCTGGCTGTCGATGATCATCGCCGGACGTTCCCTCTGCCGCGCGGAAGCTTGGCAAGCCGGCGGCCGATGGTCCAGCCGCGGCTACTCGTCCCGCCGCGGCCGCGCGAGCAGCCGCATCATCGCATCCGCCACCGTCATCTCGCCGGCCAGCAGGTCCGCCACGGCCTGGCAGATGGGGAGTTCCACACCGATCTCCCGCGCCCGCGCCACCAGGGCCGGCGCCGTCGCCACGCCCTCCGCCACGCCGCGCGTCGCGGCCACGGCCTCCTCCAGGCTGCGGCCCTTGCCGAGGTCGTGGCCGAGATGGGTGTTGCGGCTGCCCGGCCCGGTCGTGGTCAGCAGCAGGTCGCCGAGGCCCGAGAGCCCCGCCGCCGTCTCCTGCCGCCCGCCGAGCGCCATGGTCAGCCGCGACAGTTCCGCGAGGCCCCGCGTCACCAGCGCCGCCCGCGCATTCTCGCCGAGGCCGGCGCCGATCACCGCGCCGGCGGCGATGGCGATGACGTTCTTCGCGGCGCCGCCGACCTGCACGCCCATCACGTCGTCATTGCCGTAGATCCGGAATCCGGGGGAGGCGAGCAGCGCCCCGGCGCGCTCCCGCAGCGCCGCGTCGTCGCTGGCGCAGACCGCCGCGGCGGGCAGGCCGCGCGCGATCTCATGCGCGAAGTTCGGCCCCGAGAGGACGGCGCCCGGGGCGCCGGGCCGCACCTGCTGCACCACCTCGAGCGGCAGGCGCAGCGTGCCCTGCTCCACGCCCTTGGCGCACACGACGATGGGTGCCGCAGCCGCGGCGGGCAGGCGCTGCAGCACGGCGCGCAGATGCTGCGCCGGCACCGCGGCGAGGATCAGCACGGCCCCGGCGACAGCGTCGAGATCGGCGACCGGCGCGATCGCCGGGGAGAGCTTCACGCCGGGGAGATACCGCGCGTTCTCCCTGGCCTTCGCCATCTCCGCGACGCGCGCCTGGTCGCGGCCCCAGAGGGTCACGGCATGGCCGGCGCGCGCGGCCTGCACCGCGAGCGCGGTGCCCCAGGCGCCAGCCCCCAGCACGGCGATGCGCGGACGGTCGGCCATGCTCTGCTCCTCACTCCTCGGCGATGCGCGTGATGGCCCAGCCCTCGCCCGCCTCGCGCGTGCCGAGGCGCGCCAGCAGGGCAGCGAGGATGGTGCCGCCTTCCTGCTCGAAACGGTAGGGCGGATTGGCCACCAGCAGGCCGCAGCCGTTCAGGCGCTGGGGATCGGTCGGCTCGCGCAGCCAGATCTCGGCGGCGACCAGGTCGCGCACGCCGCTCGCCTTCAGCGCGGCATGGAAGGCGCGCACGGGGGCGCGGTGCTTCACCGGATACCAGCAGGCCTGCACGCCGGCCCGGAAGCGATGCGCGACCAGGGCGATGCCGGCGGCGAGGCGGTCGAACTCCCCCTCCTTCTCGAAGGGGGGGTCGACCAGGACGAGGCCGCGCTTCTCCGGGAAAGGGGTGAGGGCCTTCAGCGCCGCCCACCCGTCGCGGTGGTGCACGGCGACCTGGGGGTCGCCGCGGAACAGGGCGCGGAGGGCGGCATGGTCCTCCGAGTGGAGTTCGGAGCAGGCCAGGCGGTCGCTGGGCCGCAGCAGGGCGCGGACCAGGGCGGGGGAGCCGGGATAGGAAGCCGGCGCGCCCGCCGCGCGGACCAGCGCGACATAGTCGGCGAGCGGGCCATCCTGGATATCCAGCAGACGTCCCACGCCGGCGCGCCATTCGCCGGTGCGCTCGGCGTCCGGCGCCGCAAGGTCGTAGCGGCCGATCCCGGCATGGGTGTCGAGCACGGCGAAGGGCGTCGGCTTACGCTGCAGCGCCCGCACCAGCCAGGCGAGCAACGCATGCTTCATGCAGTCGGCGAAATTCCCGGCATGGAACGCGTGGCGGTAGTTCATCTGTTACGCCCTCAAGCGCCGGGCGCCCGCACCCGCGGGCTTGGCTCGCCGGACTCCCGGCGGCGCGCGGAAGCGCGCTCGGCTGTCACTGGCAGCCGGGGAAGAATGGCCACCGTCAATGCGCCCGGAGGCGAACCACCGCGCCGTTGCGCGTCTCTCCTGGCAGGCAGAGCGCGGCGATCGCCGGCGCCACGTCCGCGGGCTGGGCGATGCTGTCCGGGTTCTCGCCAGGCATTGCCGTGCCGCGCAGCTGGGTCGCCACCGGGCCGGGATCGGCGAGGTTCACGCGCAGCCGCGTGCTCTCCACCTCCGCGGCCCAGGACCGCGCCATGTGCTCCTGCGCCGCCTTGCCGAAGCCGTAGAGGCCCCAATAGGCGTAGGGCGCGCTGACCACCCCATCGGTCAGCAGCACGGCCCGGCCGGCGGGGGCGGCGCGCAGCGGCGGGTCGCAGGTGCGGATCATGCGCCAGCAGGCGGCGATATTGACGCTCACCGCCTCCTCGAAGTCGCGCGGCATGATGTGCGCAACGGGGGTCAGCTTCGCCAGCACGCCCGCGGCATGCACCAGGATGTCGAGCCGCCCGAAGCGCTGCACGATGGAGGGGCCGATCAGGTCCAGCTCCTCGCTCTTCGCGCGGGCGAGGTCGAGCGGCAGCAGGGTCGCGCCCTGCCCGCCCGCGGCGCGGATCGCGTCGTCCGTTTCCTCGAGCCCGCCCTGGGTGCGCGCGGTCAGCACGCAATGCGCGCCGAGCTTCGCAAGCTCCACTGCCACGGCGGCGCCGATGCCGCGCGACGCCCCGGTGACCAGGGCGACGGATCCCTCCAGTGGCTTCACTCGCTGGCCTGCAGCAGGGAAAGCTGGCGGTCGGCGTTGCCGAACTGGTCGGTCAGCGCGATGGCGTAGTCGCCGGTGAAGCAGGCGTCGCAATAGGCGGGCTTCGCCGGATCCCGTCCCTCCTTGCCGAGGGCGCGATACAGCCCGTCGAGCGAGATGAAGGCCAGGCTGTCGACACCGATGATCTGCGCCATCTCGGCCAGGTCGTGGCGCGCCGCCATGAGCTTGCCGCGCTCCGGCGTGTCGATGCCGTAGTAGCAGCTATGCGTCGTCGGCGGGGAGGAGATGCGCATGTGCACCTCCTTGGCGCCGGCGGCGCGGACCATCTCGACGATCTTCTTGCTCGTCGTGCCGCGGACGATGCTGTCGTCCACCAGCACCACGCGCTTGCCCTCGATCATCGCGCGGTTGGCGTTGTGCTTGAGTTTGACACCAAGGTGGCGGATGTTGTCCGTCGGCTCGATGAAGGTGCGGCCGACATAGTGGTTGCGGATGATGCCGAGCTCGAAGGGGATCCCGGCCTCCACCGCATAGCCCATGGCCGCGGGCACGCCGCTGTCCGGCACCGGCACCACCACGTCGGCCGGCACCCCACTCTCCCGCGCCAGCTCGGCGCCGATGCGCTTCCTGGTCTCGTAGACCGGAATGGTCTCCACGACGGAATCGGGGCGGGCGAAATAGATGTATTCGAAGATGCAGAAGCGGCTCTGCGCCT